>NZ_JBBBBL010000030.1:0-33569 GCF_037120585.1 Bacillus sp. CCNWLW194
CAGAAAAATCCCCTCCATAGTAAACAGGTTAATGTGCTTTCTTTTTCCTGTCTACTATAAGGGGATCATATCATAATACAGGGCTCTTCTTTATTTTTATTAATCTAATGATTAGAGACATTAGTGAACTACTCGCCACTTAGCAAAGCTTGAAGTGGGAGCTTCTCAGTTCCACGACGAAAGAAACCTTTCGACGCCCTGAGCGTTACTTCTAGATGTCCAACGCTTGGACGCTCTCTGTGTACGGTTGATATTTTACGCAGGAACCGAATGGCTTGGTTTTCGCACTCTATTTTCTTCCTACAACCTCCTATATCAAGCTATCAAAGAACTTCGGATAGCTAGTTTATCAAAAGTTTTTGGCTATGCCAAACTGAAATTCATCTCCCACCTACCGTTTGGCTATTGTCCTTCACATGCTTGAGGAAGGAGAATTCTTCCGGTAAATTCATTAAAAAATTCCTTTTGTGTACCAAGAAGCAAAATATTTTTATGATAAAATATAGAAAAAGATGATTAAGAAGGGATAATTAAAGTGAAACCAACAATTTATGATGTTGCGGAAAAAGCAGGTGTATCAATAGCAACTGTATCCAAGGTAATTAATCAAACTGGGCGTATTAGTGAAAAAACAATAAACAAAGTAAATCAGGTAATGGATGAATTAGATTACCAGCCAAGTAGTGTAGCAGCAGCGTTAACAGGTAAAAAAACATATACGATTGGGGTACTTGTCCCAGATATCTCAAACCCATTTTTTGCTGAAGTAGCAAGAGCGTTTGAAAATAGTGCAAGAGAATCAGGGTATACACTCATTTTATGTAGTACAGACCATCAAACAAAACGTGAGCATGAATACATTGATTTATTATTTAAAAAGCAAGTAGATGGCATTATTATCGCGACGGAGCTAAATGATTATAAACTTGTTAAAAAAATCGTGAATCGAGATTTGCCACTTGTATTATTCACTGTAGATCATCCTTCCATCACGACTCATGTTGTGACAACTGATGATATGAGGGGAGGCTACCTAGCTGGAATTTATCTAACGCAAAAAGGTCATACATCTTTAACGATTATGATGGAGAAGGATAGAAAAAGTAGCTTAGGCAGATTGAATGGTTTCAAACAAGCGCTTACGGATTCAGGGATCCCGTTAGATGATGAGGCTATCATTAGCTGCTATTCGACAGTGGAAGATAGTAAACGTGCAAGTAAGGAATTACTTCATTTGCCTAACAGGCCTACAGCAGTTTTTGCTTGTACAGATTTGATTGCTATATGCCTTATGAATGAAGCAAGAAAACAAGGGCTTTCAATTCCAGAAGATTTATCAATTATTGGATTTGATAATACAATCTATGCTGAGATTGCAGATCCAGGGTTAACAACAATTGAACAGCCAATTAAACAAATGGCAGCCTGTACGTTTGAACAATTGCTAAAAACGATGGAAATGAAGGAGCATGCTAAGCAAAAAATTACTATTATTCCTCAATTAGTAGAGCGATCATCAGTAAAGGATATTACATGTTAGCATTTTCGATATCCTACTTGAATGTAACAAAAAGAAGGTCATCTTAACCATATACAGTTATGATGACCTTCTTTTATATTTAGGATTTATACAGAGAATTGTTCACCGCTTTTCGTATTTAAATCCTGCTTCATCTCATTTTCCTTTGGAATAGTAAGGAAATGAGTTAAAAATGCACCAAAGAAGTACAAACCAGCAAAGATCCACATCACGCCGCCTACACCTAATGGACCGATGAAGGCAGTTACCACTAATGGTCCAACGAATGCTGATAATCCTGAACCTAAATTTAAGACAGACATTGCAGCTCCTTTATTTTCAGGAGATAAAGATGGAACTAATGCTGTAAGAGGTACATAACCGGCAAGTGTTGCTCCATAGCAACAGGCAACAAATAATATTGCCCAATAATTATGTCCGACCATTTGTGGTACATAATAGAGTGCAAGAGTTACAATTCCGCAACCGACTCCTCCGAACCATTTAATCGTATTTACCCAGCCAAACTTGTCTCCAACAATACCAAAAATAATATTAAACACCATATTTACAAAGAATAGAGTACCCCAAATTTGTAGCCATTCAGTCATCGTAAAATTATATTTCATCATATAAGTAGGCAGGAAAACAACAAATCCAAACTGAGCAGCCGAGTTTATAATTTTAACTATACCACCTATACCAACTTTAGGATTTTCAAATGCGATGGTAATGCCTTTTAGTAATTCGCTTGATTTGTTAGCGCTTACGATTTGTGCTTTAAACTTGTCCTTATTTACAACAATTGAGAATAATCCCCCGATGACAACAAAAATTAAAGCGCTCCATAATGTAGCAATTTCTCCGATTTTCGGAACCATATAACTAGAATAAAAGGCCCCTATAACACTAAGCCCTAGCTGGAATACGAACCAGAACCAGCCAACTGCTCTTGAAAGCATTTGCTGAGGAGTACTGTAAGATACCCAAACTAGGAAAGAATAGGCAAATAAGGGATAACCAAACCCTCGTAGGGCATAGCAAATTAATATTACGGGATAATTCATATGTTGAATTCCTATACCGATGAATCCGATTGAACCTAAAATGAATGATACTAAACCAAACGTCATGACTTTTCTTGGTCCCCACATTTGTACAAATACCCCCGAAAACCAAGAAGAAGCAGATACAGTAATTCCGTAAATAGTAAACAGGAAAGCCGCATGTTCTAGCGTTAGTCCTTTTTCAACGAGATAAGGGGATAACCATCCCTGTTCTAACCCGTCCCCAATCATAAAAACGATAATTCCTATGTATCCCCAAGTTAAATTAGAAGGGATACCAATCTTGTCCATAAATGTTTTGTTTGAACTAATAGCGTTCATTCTCCCACCACCGATAAGTTTTTTGGTTAAGCGCTTAATTATTTTTGATAAAAAAAGTATACGCTTACATTATGGGAGGCGTCAATTAAATTTTTTGACAATTTACAACTTTCTTTTATAGAACATTCTATTTACTTATTGGAGAATAAAGTAATGATGAATATGAAAAGAAAGGCATACCTTATAGATGGGTGGTTACTATTTAAAAGGCTGGGTTTTCTTTGTTATATCAGTATTTTAAAAGAATATATTTGTAGCTTTTTAGAGTGTTTATTTCTAATTATTAATTTTTATTTTTATGTAATACGTATATTGAGGGAATGCAAAATTCGGATGAAAAGAAAAGTATTCAAAAAAATAAAAATGTTTTCAATTTGGAATCAAGTGTGTATAATGAAGAAAAATAGGGAAAGCGCTTAACTAAATTGATGTGCTAAACCTTATAGACTTTCATTTCGTTTCTTAAATTTTAATAAAGAGGGAGAAATCATATGAATGTTTTAACGATTGGTATTATTGGTGCTGGACGAATTGGGAAACTGCATGTAGATAATTTGCAGCTTATGCCACAAGTAAAAATTAAAGCGGTTTCAGATGTAGTGATTAGTCATCTAGAAAAGTGGGCTGAAGATAAAGGGATTTCCACGCTGACTACAAACTATCAGGATTTATTAGCAGATCCAGAAATTGATGCTGTCTTTATATGTTCACCAACAAATACACATGCGCAAATTATTAAAGAAGCGGCTCTTGCGAAAAAACACATTTTCTGCGAAAAGCCTGTTAGTTTCTCAGTAGAAGAAACATTAGATGCATTAGAAGTGGTAAAAGAACAAGGAGTATCTCTTCAAGTAGGTTTTAACCGTCGTTTCGATCCTAACTTCAGAAAAGTCTATGATCTTATTCAACAAGGAGAAGTGGGACACCCACATATTTTAAAAATTACGTCTAGAGATCCACAACCGCCAAGTATAGAATATGTTCGTTCTTCAGGTGGATTGTTTATGGATATGATGATTCATGATTTTGATATGGCTAGATATGTGATGAATAGTGAAGTTGTTGAAGTATTTGCATATGGAACAACATTAATTGATCCATCCATTCAGGAAGTAAATGATGTTGATACAGCAATTGTCACATTAAAATTTGCAAATGGAGCTTTAGGGGTAATTGATAATAGCCGTCAAGCTGTTTATGGATATGATCAGCGTGTTGAAGTGTTTGGTGAAAAAGGTGCGGTCGCTGCGGATAATTGCTGTCCGACAACAGTACAAGTTTCAAAAACAGAAGGTGTTGTAAAAGACAAGCCGCTTTATTTCTTCTTAGAGCGCTACACGCAAGCTTACATTGAGGAAGTAACACAATTTACAAAGTCAATTATAGAAGGACAAGCTGTTATTTGCAGTGGTAATGATGGATTACAAGCAGAGCGAATTGCGAAGACTGCGAAGGAATCCTTACTAACAGGAAAACCTGTACAAATTGAACATAAACAGCCTGCATTAAATCAATAAAGAGAGCGCTTACTTCTAGATAGATAAAGAGTAATGAATAGTAGGTTTTTGAACTACTCACCACTTAACGTCCTTACGGACTGTTTGAAGTGGGAGATTCCTGCGAACACCGTTGTATCCAACAGTTATCTTAGCAGGCGCCGCCCGTAGTCCCTACGGTGAAAACATAAGCATCTTGTACGTTGACTCACCACGTTTCCTACTTTAGCTTGGTTTTCGCAACTTCAGCAAACGTGGGGCGAAAGAACGTTGAAGATTTTACGGTTGCGACGTTTTTCTGCAACCAACCTCATATCTTCAGTTTTCAAAGAGCAATCTGTACAAGTATATAGTAGCAAACATGTTGGCTTATGCCAACCGACATTCATCTCCCACCTAAAATTGGTGTTTTACACCTTCACATTTTTGAGGAAGGAGTCTTTTGTCGGAAAACGATAAAGCATGGGAGGTAGTAACAATGAATCCACTTATTTTTAAAGAAGATTGTCCATTAGACCTTATTGCAGTTGGACGTTTATGCGTTGATTTAAATGCCAATGAAACACAACGTCCTATGGAAGAAACAAGAACGTTTACTAAGTATGTGGGAGGTTCTCCTGCCAACATTGCGATTGGTGCGGCGCGTCTCGGCTTACAGACAGGATTTATCGGTAAAGTGTCCGACGATCAAATGGGCCGCTTTATTACAGCGTATCTACAGGATAATAAGATTAATACAGATCAGATATGTATCGACCGTACAGGTGCAGTGACAGGTCTAGCATTTACAGAAATTAAAAGCCCTGAGGATTGCAGTATTTTAATGTACCGCGACAATGTCGCAGATTTAAATCTTGATCCAACAGAAGTATCTGAGGACTATATTAAACAATCAAAGGCTCTCTTAATTTCAGGAACAGCTTTAGCGAAAAGTCCTTCTCGCGAGGCGGTATTTTTAGCGCTAGAATATGCGCGTAAGCACGATGTAGTCGTATTTTTTGATGTGGATTACCGCCCTTATACATGGCAGTCAGAAGCTGAAACGGCTGTGTATTACAATCTAGCGGCTGAAAAATCTGATGTCATTATTGGAACGCGTGAAGAATTCGATATGATGGAAAAACTATTAAACTACGAACAATCTAATGATCGAGTTACAGCTGAAAGATGGTTTTCTCATCATGCAAAAATCGTCGTAATTAAGCACGGCGGGGATGGTTCAATCGCTTATACGAGAGACGGTCAATCTCACCGCGGCGGTATCTTTAAAACAAAGGTGTTAAAGACGTTTGGCGCTGGTGACTCGTATGCTTCTGCGTTTATTTATGGCCTAATGCAAGGGCTTGAGATTCCTCAAGCGATGCGATTAGGTGGTGCTTCTGCTTCAATCGTTATTTCTAAACATAGCTGTTCGGATGCAATGCCAACAAGGGCAGAGATTTCTGCATTCATGGAAACGGCTGAGGAAATTGTATAGAAACATCATAAATGAGTAATCAAGTAAGTGCGTATCTTATGTACGCTTCTATATTACATAAAAGGGAGAGAATGAATATGACAGTACAAACAGCACAAATTGTAAAAAACTACATTGGCGGCGAATGGGTAGAATCTATTTCGGCTAAGTTGGAAGCGGTATACAATCCAGCAACAGGGGAAGTAATCGCCCAGGTACCACTTTCAACAAAAGTAGATGTTGAACAAGCTGTATTAGCAGCAAATGAAGCATTCAAATCTTGGTCCAAAACAGCTGTGCCAAAACGTGCTCGTATTCTATTTAAATATCAACAATTATTAGTAGATAACTGGGAAGAGTTGGCGAAACTTATTACGATTGAAAACGGAAAAAGCTATAACGAAGCTTATGGTGAAGTTCTTCGTGGTATTGAGTGCGTGGAGTTTGCAGCGGGTGCTCCTACATTAATGATGGGAAAACAGCTACCCGATATTGCAACAGGTATTGAGTCTGGTATGTATCGTTACCCAATTGGTGTTATAGGCGGAATTACACCTTTTAACTTCCCAATGATGGTTCCATGCTGGATGTTCCCACTTGCGATTGCTTGTGGTAATACATTTGTATTAAAACCTTCAGAGCGTACACCACTTCTAGCAGCAAGATTAGCAGAATTAGCTGAAGAAGCAGGCTTACCAAAAGGTGTATTAAATATCGTAAATGGCGCTCACGATGTAGTAAACGGTCTATTGGAACATAAATTAGTGAAGGCAATTTCATTTGTAGGTTCTCAGCCTGTCGCAGAATATGTATACAAAAAAGGAACAGAAAACTTAAAACGCGTGCAAGCATTAGCGGGTGCGAAAAACCATTCTATTGTATTAAATGATGCGAATCTTGAATTAGCAACAAAGCAAATTATTAGTGCTGCATTCGGTTCTGCTGGTGAGCGTTGTATGGCTGCTTCTGTTGTAACAGTAGAAGAAAAAATTGCAGATCAATTAGTTAATAGATTAGTAGAAGAAGCGAATAAAATTGTGATTGGCAATGGTCTGGATGAAGATGTATTTTTAGGGCCAGTTATTCGTGATAACCATAAAGAGCGCACAATTGGTTACATCGATTCAGGTGTAGAACAGGGCGCTATATTAGTTCGTGATGGACGTGAAGATACAGCTGTAAAAGGAGCTGGTTACTTCGTTGGGCCAACAATTTTTGACCATGTTACAAAAGAAATGAAAATCTGGCAAGATGAGATTTTTGCTCCTGTTTTATCTATTGTTCGTGTGAAATCATTGGATGAAGCGATTGAAATTGCCAATGAGTCTCGTTTTGCAAATGGAGCTTGCATTTATACAGATAGCGGGGCAAGTGTACGTCAATTCCGTGAAACAATTGAATCAGGCATGTTAGGTGTGAATGTTGGGGTTCCAGCACCAATGGCATTCTTCCCGTTCTCTGGCTGGAAAGATTCTTTCTATGGTGATCTTCATGCGAATGGTACTGACGGCGTTGAGTTTTATACTAGAAAGAAAATGCTTACATCTCGTTGGGAAAAGTAATCATTAAGAGAGAAGTAGACTCTTTCTAGTTGTTTGTAAGCGAAAGTAACGCAAGTGGTAAAACATAAAAAGGAAGTATTAGGAGTCTTTCAAATTCCTAATACTCCTTTTTCATATGCAGAATGACTGTTAGAGATAGAAAGGAGCAAATCATATGCAAACTGTTAGAATGACGACAGCGCAAGCATTGGTGAAATTTTTGAATCAGCAATACGCAGAGTTTGATGGAGAACAACATAAGTTTATTAAGGGAATCTTTACGATTTTTGGTCATGGAAATGTAGTAGGCCTAGGTCAAGCTTTAGAAGAAGACGCAGGGGAATTAGAAGTATATCAAGGAAGAAATGAACAAGGGATGGCAAATGCTGCGATGGCCTTTGCTAAACAAAAACATAGAAAACAAATTATGGCATGTACTTCTTCTGTTGGTCCTGGATCAGCAAACATGATTACTTCTGCAGCAACAGCTTCTGCAAATAATATTCCCGTTTTATTACTTCCAGGAGATATATTTGCAACGAGACAACCTGATCCTGTTCTTCAACAAATTGAACAAACACATGACTTATCTATTTCTACGAATGATGCTTTTCGTGCAGTAAGTAAGTACTGGGACCGGATAAATCGTCCTGAACAATTGATGACAGCTATGATTCAAGCCATGCGTGTTTTAACGAATCCGGCAGATACAGGAGCTGTAACAATTTGTTTACCACAAGATGTCCAAGGGGAAGCGTGGGATTTTCCAAGTTACTTCTTTCAAAAGCGCGTTCATCGTATTGAGCGTCGCCTACCTACAAAAGCAAGCTTAGCGGATGCGGTTGAAATGATTAAGAGAAAGAAAAAGCCAATTATGGTTTGCGGTGGTGGTGTAAGATACGCAGAAGCGGCAGAGGAACTGAAACAGTTTGCTGAAACATTCCACGTTCCATTTGGAGAAACGCAAGCTGGGAAAAGTGCGATTGAAAGTAGCCATCCATATAATCTTGGCGGCATTGGGGTAACTGGAAATTTAGCAGCTAATACAATTGCAAAGGAAGCGGATCTTGTTATTGGGATCGGGACGAGATTTACTGATTTTACAACGGCATCTAAGCAATTGTTCCAGAATAAAGAGGTTGAGTTTTTAAACATCAACATTTCGGAATTCCATGCGAACAAACTTGATGCATTGAAGGTTATAGCGGATGCAAAAGAAGGACTTCTTGCTCTAATAGATGAACTGCAAGCAATTGAGTATCAATCTAGTTACACAGTAGAAATCACTGATGCAAAAGAGGCTTGGGAAACAGAATTAGCACGTCTACATAATATTCGCTTTACAGGTCAAGGTTTCACGCCGGAAGTTGAAGGTCATTTCGATGAGAATTTAAATGAGTATGTAGACGCACTTGGTACAGAATTAACACAGACTGCCGTCATTGGACAAATCAATACATTACTTGACGAAGATTCGATTATTGTTGGTGCAGCAGGAAGTCTTCCAGGTGATTTACAAAGAATGTGGGCACCTAGAAAACCTAATACATATCACATGGAGTATGGATACTCTTGTATGGGTTATGAGGTTGCCGGCGCGCTTGGTGCAAAGCTAGCTGAACCATCGAAGGAAGTATATGCAATGGTAGGGGATGGAAGTTACCAAATGCTACATTCTGAGCTTGTCACAAGTCTTCAAGAAAACAAAAAAATTAATGTTTTATTGTTTGATAACTCTGGATTTGGCTGCATTAATAACTTACAAATGGGTAATGGAATGGGGAGCTTCGGAACAGAGTTTCGTTACCGAAACCAGGAAACTCGTAAATTAAACGGGGCTATTATGAAAATAGATTTTGCAGCTAGCGCGGCTGGATATGGCGTAAAAACGTATCGTGTTACATCGATAGAACAATTACAGGAAGCGCTTAAAGATGCGAAAAAACAAACGGTTTCTACATTGATTGATATTAAAGTATTACCAAAAACAATGACAAATGGATACGAATCATGGTGGCATGTAGGTGTTGCAGAAGTATCTAAAAGTCAAAGTGTACAAGCTGCGTACGAGAGTAAAGTAAGTAACTTGCAACAGGCAAGGTCTTATTAGATTAGGGCACAAAGAGAGCTTTTTATCTACATGCATATTGATTAGGAAGCTCTTTTTTCAATGACCAGTTAAGAGAATTTGGCGAAATTCTATCACATTTTGTAAAGAGGAGAGACAAGGGGATGTTCAAAGAAAATACAATTAAGCTTGGAATTGCACCAATTGCTTGGACAAATGATGATATGCCGGAGCTAGGAGCAGAAAATACGTTTGAACAATGTATTAGTGAGATGGCACTAGCTGGATTTAATGGAAGTGAAGTAGGGAATAAATATCCGAGAAATACAGTTGTATTAAAAAAATCTTTGGAATTACGAAACTTGGAGATTGCTAGTGCATGGTTTAGTACGTTTTTAACAACGAAGCCGCTTGAAGAGACGGTAGAAGAATTTATTAAGCATAGGGATTTCTTGCATGACCTGGGTGCAAAAGTCATCGTTGTTTCAGAGCAAGGGCATAGTATTCAAGGTTTAATGGATGTACCACTATTTAAAAATAAGCCTGTTTTTACAGAAGAAGAGTGGAATAAGCTTGGGGATGGATTACATCACCTCGGTAAATTAGCCCAGGAAAAGGGGCTACATATTGTATACCATCACCATATGGGTACGGGTGTTCAAACAACGGTAGAAATTGAAAAGTTAATGGACATGACTGATCCAGAGCTTGTATCCCTACTTTTTGATACAGGTCATCTTGTTTTTTCAGGAGAAGAGCCGCTTTATGTTTTGAAAAAATATTTACCTCGTATTAAACATGTACATTTAAAAGATATTCGCCAGGAAGTAGTAGATGCTGTAAAGGAAAACAATTTAAGCTTCTTACAGGCAGTGAAGAATGGTGCATTTACAGTTCCTGGAGATGGCGTAATTGTATTTGATGAAGTGTTTAATACCCTTGCGAACTCTGAGTATAAAGGATGGTTTGTGGTAGAAGCAGAGCAAGACCCGGCTCTAGCGAATCCTTTTGAATACGCATTAAAAGCTCGAAAATTTATACAAGAAAAAGCAGGTTTGTAATTTAAGCGTTTTAAGATTATCCCTAAGTAAATGGTATGGTAATCAACATGTCTTCTTAAAAAAGGGGTAAAAAGACGAGAAGGTTGATTTTACATTTAATAAATAATATTGAAAAAGGTGAATGTGTAATGCCATTAGTTCAAATGAAGGATATTTTAATAAAGGCAAATCAAGAGAATTATGGGGTTGGTGCTTTTAGTGTCGCTAATATGGAAATGGTAATGGGAGCTATTCAAGCAGCTGAAGAGTTACGTTCCCCGCTCATTCTACAAATTGCGGAAGTTCGTTTGAATCATTCGCCCATTCATATAATTGGTCCTTTGATGGTAGCTGCAGCGAAAAAAGCAACTGTTCCAGTAGCAGTTCACTTTGATCACGGTATGACGTTTGGAAAAATTAAAGAGACATTAGAAATTGGTTTTAGTTCGATTATGTTTGATGGCTCTCACTATCCGTTAGAAGAGAATATCCAAAGGACAAAAGAAGTTGTGGAGCTTGCGAAACAGTACGGAGCGACAGTAGAGGCTGAGATTGGCAGAGTAGGTGGTAGTGAGGACGGATCAGAAGATATTGAAATGATGCTGACAAGTACTAAAGAAGCAAAAAGATTTGCAGAAGAAACAGATGTTGATGCGTTAGCTGTTGCGATTGGAAATGCGCACGGGATGTACAATGGAGACCCTGATTTACGATTAGACCGCTTGCAGGAGATTAATGGGATAGTCGATATTCCTTTAGTATTACATGGTGGGTCTGGCATTAGCCCAGAGGATTTCAAGCAATGTATTCAACATGGTGTTCGAAAAATTAATGTAGCAACAGCGACGTTTCAGAATATAGTTTCTACGGTTAACACTGCTGTCCTAAATACTCCTTATTCAGATTACTTTATGTATCATCAAGATGTAATTGAGGCCGCATACGAAAACGTTAAAAATCATATGCTCATTTTCGGAAGTGAAAACAAAGCACAACCAGAAAAGGTTTCTTCATTAAATAATAGAAGGAACTCATAATTTAGTTAGCTGACAAAGGTAGAGAATGATAGAGTAGCCAGTGAACTACTCGCCACTTAGCAAAGCTTGAAGTGGGAGCTTCTCAGTTCCACGACGAAAGTAACCTTTCGTCTCCCTGAGCGTTACTTCGGGGTGTTCCACCCCTAGATGTCCAACGCATGGATGCTCTTTTGGTACGGTTGATATTTTACGCAGGAACCGAATGGCTTGGTTTTCGCACTCTATTTTCTTCCTGCAACCTTCTATATCAAGTTATCAAAGAACTTCAAATAGCAAGTTTATCAAAAGTTTTTGGCTATGCCAAACCGAAAGTCATCTCCCACCTATCGTAGGGCTACGCCCTTCACACGCTTGAGGAAGGAGAATTCTTGCGGGGAATACGTTAAAAAAGGAGGAGAACATCATGTTAGGTAAATTAGGTGAATTAAATGAAGGATATAATGTATTAACAGAAATGAACGGTCATTGCGGTGATATGTTAATGGATATAGGCATATATAAGATGTTTAATGGAAAAGAAGAGCTGTTATTTGATAATAAGAATGAAACGGCAGTACTTTTACTAGAAGGGGCAATATGCTTAGAGTGGGATGGAATGGAACAAGTTATTCAAAGGCAGTCTGTTTTTGAAGAAAATCCTTGGTGTTTACATGTGGCTAAAAATGTGAAGGTTACAATTACTGCTCTTTCAGATAGTGAAGTGCTTGTCCAAAAAACAGATAATGACCAAGAATTTGCGTCAAAGTTATATACTCCAAATGATTGTCAAAGTGTCGTAGCTGGAGAAGGCGTATGGGAGGGAACAGCTCAGCGTGTTATTCGTACAATTTTTGACTATAACAATGCAGCATATTCGAATATGGTTGTAGGAGAAGTTATTTCTTATCCAGGGAGATGGTCCAGTTATCCACCGCATCACCATGATCAACCGGAGGTATATTATTATCGCTTTAACAAGCCACAGGGATTTGGATGTGCGATGGTAGGTGAGGATGCTTATCGCGTTGTACATAATAGTTTTATTACAATTCCAGGTGAACTAGACCATCCGCAAGCAACTGCGCCTGGATATGCAATGTATTTTTGTTGGATGATTCGACATCTTGAGAATAACCCATGGAATGATCGTATCATGGAGGAAGACCACAAGTGGTTATTAGAACCAAACGCGAAAATTTGGCCAGAAAAAGAATAAACGAAAATAAAGTTTTGGGAAAATACATTTGTTCGTTGAATGTTATTATTACCAGCACATGAAGATGGACATTTAACTCAAACGTTGGAGGAGATTGCAATGAATCAAGATCCAATCATACAAAAGGCAATAAATAAATGGGAAAATATGAGCCATGATTCTTCTTTCCGAACAGCATATGAAGCTCGAGAGAAACTACTTCTAGATGAATAGGCTAAGCTAGCGCATGCAGAACAAGAGGGCATGGAAAAAGGCATTGAGCAAGGTAAGATGCAAATGATCCGAGGAATGCATGGAATTGGCGTACCACTTGAAACTATTGCAAAAGCAAGTAAGTTGAGTGTAGAGGAAATAGAACGTATCTTGAAATTTAAAGTAAATATATATGAACCTATAGTACTCATGAATAAAAGAAAGTAGATCCTCATTATCATGGTACGTCTAATCGTAAAGCATTGCTGAAGATTTTAGCAGTGCTTTTTCTCAATCAACTTTTTGATATTTTTCATTCTGCTCACAATTATATAGAAAAGTTGAAAGAAGAACGTGAATAGTCCGAAACAAATGTGTTTCGGACTAGGGGTTCGATATTTTATCCATTTTATTCAACATTTTTTAAGGATTAATAGGCTGAATTTTCTGATTTCAAAAGCGAGAAAAATGTATTTCGTTAATCAATAGATACCCCGCTAGAGACAATCGGTTTTGTTGGTGCTGGCGTATCTCCACCATTAAACGAAGAGTTTTGTGATACATTTAAACTAATCATGCTACATGCTAATGCACTTACTACTACCATACTCAATAACACTTTTTTTATTTTTTTCATTACTTTAACGCTCCTTTTCTCAAATGTTTCTTATCAGCATTATTACTAATATAGAAATATTTGCTCGCTTTAACATGATTATTTGCCTCGTAAAATTGGAGTGCTAAAATCTCTGCATATTCTTTTACACAATCCCACATGTCCTCTTTTTCAAAATAAGAAATTGCATCAGTAACAACTTTTTCTAGTTTAATTCTAGGTAGTTCTGTGATTAGTTCATTTAAAACTGCGAAACGATGCTTATATTCCTCATTTCCTGATTCATTTGTATACTTTATTCCTTTCTCGATATATGCTTTTGCTGTTTCAACGCCTTCTAATTTATAATATGCTCTTGCTAAGACAAATAATGCTTTAAAATGGTTCGGTATGGTATTTATAATTTCAGAACTCTGTCTAATCGCCAATGGATATAAATCTTGAATATTATATAACCAGCCTAAATTGGATCGTACTCGTAATAATAATTGTTCTTCATCATACTTCTTACAAACATCAATAACCGTATTGAGACATTCTTCCGCTCTTTCAAATTCTCTTAGATCTATACAAGCCAGTCCATATACATTGTCGCATAAAGCAATATTAATTTCATAGCCTACATGATTCCGGTATATTTCTTTGGATTTTACTACATGTTGAATCGCTTCAAATGGTTGATAAGATTGATAACAGTAAGTTGAAAATCTATACTCAAACTCGGCTTTTTCTACTTCATCAGGTATATCAATTAAAAGTTCTTTTGCCTTTTCATAGTGTGTTTTCGCTTCAGTATAATTTGCTAAAATTGTAGAGTGGATTGCCTTAAAGAAATAATAATAGTAAGCTAAAAATGAAAATTCCTCTTTAATATTAGGGAGTTTTTCTATTTGATTAAAAGAATCTTTTGTAATACTCATTCCATCTACCAAGACTTTATATCTAAAATTCAGTAGGGAATAATAGAATGATACATATTGGTCTGTTTCTATTTCCTTTAAACGTTCTTTTACTTGTAGATATGTCTGTTTTGCTTCTTTTACATGATATAAACGAATTTCTTCATACCATTCATGTAATAATTCCATCAATTGCTTATTACTTTTTTCTTGAACAGTCATAATATCCCCCATTTCTCTGTAAAGGCTTATTCTGATAATAACAGGAATTAGATAAATTAAATTTAACTACGTTTTTTTTCACTAATATACAGAATATTCTGAATTGTAATAATGTACATGCTTTTAATTTTGAAAAAGTATAGTTAAGACAGTACAAGTTTCGTTAATGCTTTTTTTGATTTTGATTTATCAATTGTTGTCTATTGAATACTTCTTATAAGAAGTGGCGTAGCACTATAGTAGAAAAAGAGAGAGCTTATACTGTTATGGTATTGAGAAATATATAGGGCTTATTAAGCTTCAAGGGATTCCTCGAGAATAAATAGAAGTATATCAATATCTATTTACATTGAAGAGGGAGCATTAGTTTATGATAAGTTTTGGGATTAATTTCCGCCATATTATTAGTTATACACAAGAGAGTAGGAATCTTAATAATATACGGATTTTAAGTAAGTTCGGTATAAGATTATTTGATATATATGGAGAACCATTACCTGTATCAGATGTTAATCGAGAATTAGTAACGGCATTAAAACGCCAAGACATAAATACGCAAAGATATATATTAAGTCATTTACAAGGTTAGAAAAACCGATATTATACTGCGTTTTTCATACATATGTTCTATCCGATAAACCAAGAAGCTATCATCAAAGGTTTGTAAAATTTTATTTTCTTATATCGATTGAATTACGTAGTAATATTTAAAAATTATTTAATTGGTTACTATAGTTTCTATCACCATGAAATGTATAAACCTCTTCTATATCAATAAAAATAGAATAAAGAATGTGTAATGAAGTACTCATCCAATTATTATGTGTATCACAATTGGATGGGTACTTTTTTACTTATTCCAAAATAGGGACAAAGCTAAATGCAATGGATAGTTATCAAAAAGCGAGTGTACAAATGTAACAAATGAAATTGCTATTCATAAGTGTGGTTCTTCTATTTAATCAAGGATGATTTAATACTTTCTTAGTTTTGGTTAAGGAAATTTATATACTTAAAGTAAAGGGGGTAATTTTTAATGAAGGGGGAGGAGAATTTGAAAATTTTCAACTCAGTTGCTCCTGCGCAAACAAAAAACGAAGATTTACCATTCGATATTTCGTGGATGACCGATTGGATTGTAGACTGGTTTGGTTCTTTGTTTAATGGTGGCAGTGATGTAATAAAAGATGGTGTAGTCCATGCGAGTGTGCCTGCATTCTTTGATGTTATTTTCCTTATACTTTCTGTAGTAATTTTAATATCATTATTAGTTTTTGGGGCTTCGTTATGGTTTAAACATATAAAGTGGAAAAAAAGATCTATATATTTTGGAGTAGGTTCATTTATTCTCATACTTTTAATAAGGATTCTACCAGTGTTAATGTTGACGACACGTTCTTTTGATTTTCAAACCTTTATGAGTAATATGGTGGGCTTAATTACTTCTATAATTTTAGGAACAGCTGTATTAATGTTTTTGATATCTTTAGCATTAGGTATGCTTTATAAGAAATTAGAACATCCCAAATATGGAAAATGGAGTTCAAGTTTGAGATATAGTTCCATTTTTATATTTGTAATGACATTACTAGTACCGGCCTTACTGCGTCATTTATAATTTCGGTTTATAAAAGGAGAAGGAGGAGTAGTGCAAGTAATTTCTATAATATTTCTGTGTAATGATGCTAGTGCTCATTCTCCTGTCGATTTCAAGGTTAAATCTAATAGATTAAAAAATATATGGTACGTGGCTTTGGCCAAGGGGGAGAGGTGCTAGTGACTACTTTTGTTGTAATGGTAAGTATATTCTTAATTCTGTTCGTAATTGGTCCAAAAGCAACTAAGAAAAAAGAAGAAAGAGACAGAATTAAAAAGGAACATGAAGAGAAAATGGAGGTTTTAGAGGAAGAAAAAATTGACTTAGATATTAATGGAACTAAAGTACGGTTACACAAGAAGCCTAAGCTAAAGAGTAGTATATATAAAATAAAGGGTGACAGATAAATTCATAATAGGATTATCAGTTTCAAATATATTTACAAAGTTTTAGTGCAATCAGAAAGGATGATTTCAATGGGAGCTGAAGTTAAATACTGATGGACAGCAGGTTATTTAGAACTAAGGAAGCAGCAATTGGTGACCAGGGGACATCTGGGTTTATATTATTGGATAACCCTAATAGTGAAGGGGATATTCAAGAAGTAGAATTCATAAAAATTATTAAAGATGAAAAAGGGAACGCTATTGTTTTAGAAGTGATAAGAAATGAAAAGGCTTAAAAGCTATATTGGAATGGGGCTTTCGAGATATTATTTTGATTAATTTTTTTTAAAATCTCATGCTTTTTAAAAAGAATAACTATGTTATAACTGTTTTTGTAAAGGGCAGTATTTATGATGTCTTTAATAAAGGTTTAGGATTTAGTTTTTATGCATCTAAATTATAAGACTATATCTACTTCTTTATACATTTTTATGTACTTTGCAACACCTTATACTATCGTAGTGACCTAAGGTTATAAAAATAATTGGGCTACGAAAGATAATGATGTATGTATTTATATTTTTTACACAATTAACGATAGTTTGATAGTTGTTCTGAAGTTGAAACTTATATACTAGTTTTAGTCCTTCGCCAAGCTTCCCTATTAATTCAGCTTATTTTCTAGGAAAGCTTGGCGATAAGTGTGATATATTGTAAGCTTTGCTATTATTACACTTATTTTTGAAAAAGAAAATTATTACCTATATCGGTAACGAAATACGATTCACTTAGTATAGTTGCTTTTGAATAACGTTATGAAATAATATAGTGAGTTGGTTAGAGGCTACTGTGCTAAAAAGTGCATTACTTTTTTATTCAATTACCCATTCCGAACCATTCCATCTATACCATGTCCGATTAGGAGCCCACCACAAGCGAAAATATTGTCTATTTGGATCATTATCAAAGTAGTAAAAGCTTCCTGTATAGAATCCGTTATTATCTACGTAGTACCATCTGATGTTATTAGTTGACACAAATCGGTTTCTCTGGCGCGTGCGATTAATATAAGCGTACCATATTCCGCTATCTTCATCTTCTACCCATCCATTTTGGGGAGTAGGAACAATGCCTGAGACGTTAAACATCGTCCAATTACAAGTTCCACCATTAGTCCAATAAGGGCTATTAAAAGGATTAGTCGGATCAAAATCAGGATTAGGTCTAATGCGTTCAAAATGAATATGGGGTCCTGATACTAAAGCTGAATCGTCTATTTCGCCAAGTAAATCTCCAGTTCGAATTATGGAACCCACTGCTAAATTATTACTAGGGAGAACGTGAGCATAGACAGTAAAGAAGTTATCACTACCTCTAACTACTATCTCATTAGCGCCACACATATCTGGTAACAACCTTCTAGCATTTTCTATACTTTGAAGACTGCTTCTATCAAAAGTTAATATTGTATCATTGGTGTTAATATCAAACACTTCCCACATATTAGCCCCATCATTGGGGTTTTCAGTTGGTCTGCTGAAACATTGGGCATCGCGTCTGATAAATGCTACTGTGCCACTCTCTACAGCAAAAACTTGTGTTCCAAATTCCATATTATTAAAGCCTAAATCTTTAGCCCCTGTTTCATGGCAACCATCGGTCATTACAACTTGTTCTGATGTTCTAAAGGGATTACGTTGATACTGAAAAGGCAAATCTTATTCATCCTTCCTATTAAATTAATATATTGAAATTAAAAATTTTAGGATTAGTATCCATTTTTTACTTCTATGAATGCATTTTGTACAAAAAACAAAAACTAATAACCTGGTTGAGTAGTTGATGGGATGGAAGTTGGTGGTGATTCAATTAGTGGTGGTTGAGTTGATGGGATGGAAGTTGGTGGTGGTCCATTTAGTGGTGGTTGAGTTGATGGGGTTGAAGTTGGTGGTGGTCCAATTAAAGTTGGTTCTTTACAATTTACATGCGTGCTAGTAACCACAAAATTATAATCCTTTTGTTTTTTGTTACAATTACAATTTCTATTCTTTCTAGGTCCATGAGAATTATGTTTAGGCATGTTTTAGATTATCCTCCCTTCATAGCTTGTACTATTAATAAATGCAGCTTGTTTATTCCTTGAAACGGCATTTGCCAAGCTTTTGTAAAATAATCATCTAAAGTTAACATCCCTTAACCTATCAGTAGTTTATTTATCTATAAACATGCTATAAAGGCCTCTTCAAATGAACTGAAGAGGCCTTTATAGCATGTTTTGAATTTCAGTTAGCTATTATTCCGTTTAGTAGATGCTACGTTTCTATGCATAAGTATAAGGTTTAGAATTTTTAATTCAATATTTCAATAGGGTTGCTGTTTTGTTAATTTATCTGTTAGATAGAATGTTTTAATTTTATATGGGATCGTATCATAATGGGTATAGCTAGTTACTAGTTTCAGAATTGATATGTAATGAAAAAGCTGAAAAATTATATTTTGATAAGGCTTTTTAGGCATGGAAAGATGGTTTTGGGAAATTATGGTAGTTTTGATAAAGCTATGTCCAAAAATCTTTTATGCGTAATAATGTCATTTTAAATAACTGCAATAATCTCTTACAGTATTTTTCGGGGAGGTAATTTTTGATTTTTATGTTGATTTATAACTTATGTATTGCTTCTGTTCCTAATTTTTGTCCTATTAAACTTTGGAACCTAAATAATTATATATGCAATAATATTATTTTTGGATAATTTTCATCCGTATTTATTGAGTAATCGTATCTATTAAAAATTATTTTATCGTATTATATGAATAATAAACTAAGTTAAATAATGGTATCTGTTCTCATTGAATATACCAGAAAATATTGGTAAAAAACAGTCTTTTTATTACATTCAATTGACTTTAATATTTAAAGGGTCATATGAACTTTAAGTTTGTGTTGATTAATCCTCTTCATTACAAGGGGACGTTTTTTGAAGGAATCGTTAAAAAGGAGTGGTGTTAATAAAGAAAATAATATTATTTGTATGCGCTTTAGTGTTATTTATCATGTTTGGATGTACTAAAAAAGTATCTAATAATTATGTTATCTCAGAGGAAAGTTGCCAGAAAAACTGGGCAGTTTGTACGTTATTTCCTGAACATGTAATCAAAATTGCAGGTTCTAAAACTGTGAAAGTAGCTGTTTTAGATAGTGGGATTAATCAGGACATAAAGGGACTTAAAGGCCAGGTAAAGAAAAGTTATAATGCGCTTAATAATACTTTTGAGACAGAGGCTATATTAGATCATGGAACTATGATTGCAAGTATCATTGCTTCTACAAAAAGTAGAAATAATGTGGTGGGAATTAATCCTGCTGTTGAATTGTATGATGTTCAAGTTTTAAATGAAAAGGGTAGTGGAAAAATAGCGGATATAATATCAGGGATAAACTGGAGTGTTGAACAAGGTGTTGATATTATCAATTTAAGTTTTGGCTTTTCTAAAGATGACCCTAACCTAAGGGAAGCGATAAGAAATGCATCAAATAAAGGGATAATAATTATTGCTGCTACAGGAAATACCATTGGCTTATCTACTGATTACCCTGCTAAATACCCTGAAGTATTATCTATTTCTGCTATTGATGAGGATATGAAATTATATGCTTATGCCGGCCAAGGCAAGGTTGATTTTGTGGCACCAGGCGTAGATGTACCTGTATTAAATATACATGGAGAGGTTGAAATGCAAAGCGGGACTTCTTATGCAACAGCTTATACAACAGGGATTGTTTCTATATTGCTTCAAAATGGGAGTAAAGACATAGAAAAGGATCTACGCTTTGGAGCAATAAAATTAGGTGCGAAAGAAAAATTTGGGATGGGATTAGTACAAATAAAAGAATAAGGTGGAGAATTTAATGAAAAAATATTTTATCTTCAGTATAATTACAGCGCTTTTCATTACATATGTTCCTACAGGGTTTGTATATGCAGCGCAAGAAAATGATTCTGCATTAAAAGAAATTGTAAATGTTACCGAAAACACTGAAACTAGTAAAATAGATACCGAAGTTAAAGTTGATATAAAGGAAGATTTAGGGATAGAAACATCCGAACAAATTGAAATAACTGAAAATGTTGTTGATAATGTAGACACTTTTGAATCAGTATTAGATACTGATCAAGTACAAATGCAAAGTACATTGGAATATAATACTGAAACAAGTGAAATGAGTGCTAAAGCAATACTAAATGATGAGAATGGAAATGAAATAGAGAAGAATTTTTCAATTCTTGTGACTGATGTAGAAGGTGAAGATTTAAAAGCCATTTTTGTGGATCAAGAAACTGGTGAGCAATATTCTATTGATACACAAGAAATAACGGCATCTGCTCTTCCTTTGGTTCCTGTTCTTGTTGCATTCGTAGTTAAAAGCGGTCTAAAAGCAGCTATAAAAAAATATGGACCAACTGCTATTAGAACTCTAATGAAAAACTCTGAACCTCTTGCTAAAGCAGTTGCAAGCAGATTGGGATACGCAGAAACAAACTATTACTCTCATGGTGCAAGAGTATATTATAACAAAAAAGGAAAACCTAAATATATAACTAGAGACAAAGATGGCCACATTGGTGGAGCTTTTAAAGGTGCTGATTCAGTAAAAGCTCTTGG
Source organism: Bacillus sp. CCNWLW194 (assembly GCF_037120585.1). Taxonomy (NCBI): domain Bacteria; kingdom Bacillati; phylum Bacillota; class Bacilli; order Caryophanales; family Bacillaceae; genus Bacillus; species Bacillus sp. CCNWLW194. Next base: position 21,318 of record NZ_JBBBBL010000030.1, read on the forward strand.
AAGTAAGAAAACTAGATCTGGAACTTATGATTTAGAATTAAGAAGAATCGGAGCTTAATAACTAATTATGGATAAATTTAAAAAATTCAAAGTAGATTTTACAAATACTGAAGAAACTCCCTTTTTTCAAGTAACTTCGAATCATAGAATTAGATTCGATATGGATTTATTTGTGAATAATAACACTCGATTATTAAAAAATATCTTGGATAATTTATTCAATCAAAACGAAAAAATAAATTCTTCCTTTATCTGTGGATATATTATAAATGGTAAAAGAATTCATGAAAAAACAGGTTTAGGTAAATTTACTAAAATTAGAAATTGGAAAGAAACATTAATAAAAAACGATAATTTTACAAGTTCAACAATTTTTGCATCTATAAAAAATTTAAATTATCAGGATGTATATAAATACTGTCAAAATGTATCACAAGGGCATCCATCAGCATATATCTCATTTTATAATGACAATTATTTATTGTATATAAATCAGGATGTACTTGATATAATTTCATTTAATGAGAAGTTAATAGAACAATTAAAAACTAAATATGCAGTGGAATATGATAAATATTATGAGTAATTGATATATTTTAAAGGAATATATTAAGAGATTATAGAGAATTCCCAAAAGACCAACCCCTTATTTATTAAGAGGTTGGTCTTTTTTAATTTTTCTTCCATAATGAAGTATTTAATTACATTGAGTGTTGTTATTTATCCGTACATATGCAATGTTCTCAACTAATTGAAAGTCATTTTCTATTAATTGGGTAATAAATTCATTTGAATTGTTTTGCTTATCAATTTCCTCTAATAATACAAAATCACCTAATTTATTACTTTCCTCAAATGGAAGCAGCTAAGAAAGCTATTTACAACTATCTTGATGAGATTCCGGATAATGCAAATGTAATGTTAAGAGTTTATGGACATAAAGGAAGTAATAATGCAAATGATAAGAGTTTATCCTGTGGATCTTCGGAGGTAATGTATCCATTACAGCCTTATAAAAAGGAGCAATTTAATGCTGCTTTATCAAATTTTGGTCCGAAGGGGTGGACGCCGTTAGCATCCGCTATTGAGTCTGTAAATGATGATTTTAAAGAGTATACCGGTGAGAAAAACCTAAATGTAGTATATATTGTGAGTGATGGAGAAGAGACTTGTGGAGGAGATCCAGTCAATGCTGCCAAAAATCTCAACCAATCTAGTACTCATGCAGTTGTAAATATTATTGGATTTGATGTGAAAAATAGTGAACAACAGCAATTAAAGAATACAGCAGAAGCAGGAAAAGGGAATTATGCGACAGTAAGTAATGCTGACGAATTATATCAAACTCTTAATAAAGAGTATGAAAAACTATATAAAGAATGGGAAAATTGGAAGATTGATCAATACTTTAGTCTGAATACGCAGTGGGCAGATTTATTTATGAATATTAAAAAGGCTCATATGGAGATTAATGATGTAATTAATAAAGAGCATTATAACTTAAAGAATAATATTTCTTACTTAAGTGAGAAAGAAATTATTGATAATAATAAAAAGCTCAGTCTTGAAAAACTTATTAAACTTCGCTTTGAAACTTTAACTAGTTATTATAATGATAGAGAAAAGGAGTTAATAAATCTGATAACTGAAAATGAAAAGAAAATGAAACAACAATTGGAGCAATCTAAACCATAATGAAAAGGTGTTAAAATATAAATGGTTGATAATTTATTAGGGGGAATAATATTATGAAAGCAACTGGAATTGTTCGAAAGATTGATGAATTAGGAAGAGTTGTAATACCTAAAGAATTGAGAGATACACTAGGTATAGGGATTAAATCACCGTTAGAAATTTTTGTTGATAATGAAAATATAATTTTAAAAAGATACTCGCCTTATAATGCTTGCCAAATTACTGGAGAGGTATCTGAAAGAAATATAACTTTAGCAAATGGAAAAATTACTTTAAGTCCTAATGGAGCTAAACATTTAGCTGAAGAACTAGAAAAATTTTTGGTGAAATAGGTTTAATACCCGAAAGATTTCATTTGCAGCAAGTACCATCTGTCAAAATGGATTGTTTACTAGGATAGAATGGTATTTAAAAAGATTGCGTGAATTTCTAATAATCAAGACCTAAAATGAATTGGCTTAGATAAATTAAAGGACATTACATATTTAAAATGTAATGTCCTTTCTTATGTATCTAAAGCACACATTACTTTAGGTACATTTATTCACAATTCTCTTCTTTTAAACAAATTTCGATGAATGCAAAAATATTCTTTGCCTCGATAGCACGCTTTCCCCAGTCATGGTAATAGTATAAAACCTGTCCTGTAAACCCAACTTCAGTTGGATCTGTATCAATGCAAAGGTAATCTCCGCCACCATTTTCTGCAATTGGAATCCACTTAGAATTCCAAAGAGCTGGTTTAAGCTCTTTTTCAATATCTGGCTCTAAATCATCATCAGGGTCGAATTCTTCCTGTAAAAATTCCCAATTAGCTATAATTTCAGAAATGGGAGACAGAGTCAAATTTCTTACAAATGGATTCACCCCAGGTTCCCAAATTTGTCCGTTATACACTCTGTAAAAGCTCTTCATTTCTTCAGGGAGTGTAAGCCCCAGTGTATCCTCAATAAGTTGAAAATCTTCATCACTTGCACCTGGCTGAAGATTTAACGATTCTTTAAAGTTACTTTCAGAATTTGATCCTCTTTCGATAATACGTTGCCACAACCATTCAGCTTGATTTATCATGCTATTTATCCACCTCGTCTCAAACATAATACCTTCAATACAGGATTGGAGACTATGAATATCTTTATTTGATAGCCTTTTTAAATTTACGACCAAAAGTAATTAACATACCTGCAAGGATTGCTAATATACCTACAGCGGTACTATTATTTGAACTTGCACCTGTTTTTGGAAGCTCTTTTATAGTATCTTTTTTATTATCCAAAGTACTACTAGTGTTGTTATTGTCAGAGACATTTCCGGTAGTAGTAGTACTATTGTCAGGACCTTCTCCAGAATTAGTATTGTTATTACTATTATCAGAACCATTTCCAGAGTTAGAGTTGTTATTATTATTGTCAGAACCATTTCCAGAATTAGAGTTGTTATTATTATTGTCAGAACCATTTCCAGAATTAGAGTTGTTATTACTATTATCAGAACCGTTTTCAGTGTCTGTATCTTTTACAGTTACTTTTTGTGTGGCCGTTACTTCATTTCCACTTGCATCACGAACTAGAAACTTAACTTCGAAATTACCTGCTTTAGATGTATCAACTTCGCCCATATGAATTACTTTGTCAGTAATATCGCCATCTTCTTTATCGATAGCTTTAACGCCAGAAAGTGGGTTGTATTTATCGCCGACATGAATAGTTACTTCAGTAGGTACAGTTAAAACTGGATCTTCATCTTTTGTTTCTACTTTTTGTTTCACTATAACAGTTTGCTTAGCGGTAACTGTATGCCCTTTAGAGTCTGAAACTGTATAAGTTAACTCATAAGTACCAGGCTTAGAAGCATCAACGCTGCCATCAACTGTTACTTTATTAATAATATCGCCGTCTTCATTATCAATAGCTTTAACGCCAAAAAGTGGATTGAATGTATCCCCTACATTAATCGTTGTTCTAGTAGGTACTGTTAATTTCGGTTCCATATCGGAAGTTTCTTCATTTTCTTTTACAATTACAGATTGTGTAGCTGTCGCATTAATTCCTTTAGAATCAACGACCCAATATTCTACAATGTATTTACCGGGTTTTGAAGTATCAACATTACCTTTATATTTAATTTTATTAGTTAAATTACCATCTTCCTTATCAGATGCAGATACATCAGCCATTGGATCAAATTCTTCACCGACACTAAGTGTAGTAGTAAATGGAACAGTTAATACAGGTGCTTCATTTGTTGTTTCTACTTTCTGTTTAACAGTAATAGTTTGTTTAGCAGTAACTGTATGCCCTTTAGAGTCTGAAACTGTATAAGTTAACTCGTAAGTACCAGGTTTAGAAGTATCCACGCTGCCATCAACTGTTACTTTATCAGTAATGTCACTATCTTCATTATCAATAGCTTTAACACCTGTCATTGGGTCAAATTTATCTCCTACATTGATAGTTGCTCCAGTAGGTACAGTTAATTTTGGTTCCATATCGGGCGTTTCGTCATTTTCTTTCACAATTACGGATCGTGTAGCTGTCGCATTAACTCCTTTAGAATCAACAACCCAATATTCTACAATGTATTTACCAGGTTTTGAAGTATCAACATTACCTTTATATTTAACTTTATTAGTTAAATTACCATCTTCCTTATCAGTTGCAGACACATCTGACATCGGATCGAATTCTTCGCCAACTTTAAGCGACGTAGTAAATGGAACAGTTAATACAGGTGCTTCATTTGTTGTTTCTACTTTCTGTTTAACAGTAACAGTTTGTTTAGCTGTAACTGTATGCCCTTTAGAGTCTGAAACTGTATAAGTTAACTCGTAAGTACCAGGTTTAGAAGTATCTACGCTACCGTCAACTGCTACTTTATCAGTAATATTGCCGTCTTCTTTATCAGTAGCAGATACTCCCATCATAGGGTTAAATTTATCCCCTTCAGTAATTGTGGTTACAGAAGGTACTTTGAGTTCTGGTGCTTCATCTGTCTCTGTAACTTTCTCTCTTACAATTAACGTAGCGACTGTATTTACTGTGTTTCCGAAAGAGTCTGTCACCTTATAATACACTTTATAAGTACCTGGCTTATTTACAGAGCCAGTATAATACTCATATTCTACTTTAGAAGTGATATCTCCATCCTCAGGGTCAGTAGCTTTAACGCCAACCATTGGATCAAATTGTTCACCTTCAGTAATTATAAATTCATCTGGGGCTGTAATGACCGGCGACTGGTCTTTTACGATTATAGTTCTCGTTTTTAAATCCATTTTCCCTTGGGAATCCATTAGGTAATACGTTATATAGTAAGTACCAGGTTTACTTGTATCTAGTCCATTATCATAAGTTATTTTATGAGTCAGATCTCCTTCTTCCGAATCTGAACCCTTTACATCCTCCATCGGATCAAATGAATCACCAATATTAAGAGTAATTTCATCACGTAATATAAATATAATTGGAGCGGTATTATCAACGTTCTTATATGTAACTACTACACGTTGCTTTTGAACAACAGTATTACCTTCATCATCTGAAACGGTAAAAGTTAATTCATAATCTCCCATTTTAGTTAAGTCTACTTTTTCATGACCTGTATAAGTTATTTTTGATGTAATATCCTTACCGTTTTTATCTTTTGCCCATACATCTTTCATAGGATCAAATGGATCACCTACAAAAACAACATTTTGAGGAGGAACAAACAATGTAAGTTGCTTGTCTTCTGCTCTTTCCTGTACTGGCTCACTTGCTTTTAATGAATCTGTCGTTTGTGCACTTGCGTTACCTGCCCCTGCAATCATTGATGTAGCTAATGTTGCTGTTGCTACAAATCCTACTAGTTTTTTTGATTTGGATGTTGAATTCCCCATATATAAGCCCCTTCCGATACTTGAACAATTAGTATTTTTATAATATTCAATGATATTTTAACATAATTTATCCAGTATATGTATAACTCGATTGATTTATATCTAAATATTAAAAATTTTCAACTCTAGATTAGCTCTCCAAGTTCATACTAATTGAAAGAAACTTTGAGTAGCCAATAAGGGAAGTTGTTTACAACCGTAATACATGTTTTCAGATTTTTATAACAATCAAAATCCCTCTTAATAATTGTAAATTTATATATTTTATTTTTGTAGTATATGTTTTGGTTCCATATGTTAATAAAAATACTTATAAAAAGGAGTATACAAAATGGGGTCTCGCCAACTAAACGCGAATTTCGTACGCTAAGGAATTTCTAAGTTGAAAAACTTGGTTTTACCATCCGTTAATAAAAGCGGAAAGTCGAACCTTCAACTCGCTTTGGATGGCGGTGTACCATTTACAAAAGATAACTATAAAATTGAGTTACATCATTTAACGCAAAAAATAACCTGGAGCAATGGTTGAAATACCAGCTAATAAACATGATGAATTTACTAAAGCATTACATGGTTTAGTAGAATCAGGAGAAAGTTTTAGAAACGACAAAGAACTATATAAACAGTATAATAATTTTAGAAATAACTATTGGAAAATGCGAGCGCAAGAACATTTAGGAGGGAAATAAAAGAATGGATGACAAGATTATTTCAATTATTTCTACATATAGAAAAGATGGAGATTTTATGGGTGGTGTAAACGAAGATACGATTCGAGAAGCAGCGCAAATACTAAATATTACATTCCCAAGAACTTACCATTGGTTTTTAAAATAGTATGGTAGTGGCGGACTTGATGGAATGGATATACATGGTTGTGAGACAACAGCAGTAGATTCTTCCGTTGTTTGCCACACAAAGTTATATAGAGAAACATATAACCTACCTGAACAATACATTGTTTTAAATGATATCGATGGTACTGTGACATGTTTAGATACCAATCAAATGAAAGATGGCGAGTGCCCCGTTGTCTTTTGGAGTCGTTTTTCAAAGGAACTGTATGCTATTACTTATGAAAACTTCAGCGACTATCTATTAGATTCTTTACAAGAATCTGTAGATAATTTGTACGATGAGAATTAATTGATTATAGAATACTAAGATTCACATTTTAAGTAATAATATATATTTATAGGTTTCATATGATTTTACTGCTTTTTCTTTGTAAATTTGCTTAGCGTACGAAATTCGCGTTTTGTTGGTGCTATCCCATCGCTATCAAGCTAAGCTTATGCAAAATTCATAATGGTCAGTTTAGGGTTAAATGTATGCACAATTCCAGTGGCTTTATTTATAGGTGTGATGGCAACAGACTCTCCATATAGTACTGAACTTGATTTTTGGGGAGGGTTTCTCTTTATTCAGGGAATACCGATCCTCATACTACTTGCGGCTTTGATATGGTGGTTTATACGCAAGGGCAAAGAAAAAATCGACATATAGAATTTTAAAATGACTTCAGCTAACGGGAATTATGTAAATAAGTTGTCCATGTGGACAGCTTATTGTTTTTTTGCTTAGCTTGATAGCGATGTAACGGTACCTTATTTTAGGGAAATTGACAATGGAAAGAGACACGAATATAATAATCGTAGCAACTATAGTCATGTCTATTATAAAGGGGGCCGACCATGGAATTAGAAAAATATATGGGTGTTAATGTACAGCGTGCGGCTCTTAAGCTGAATAACTATTATCAAAAAGTGGTGAATCCTTTTGATATTACTGTGGATCAGTGGGAAATATTGGTCGTTCTTTGGGAAAAAGAAGGGATTACCCAAAAAGAGCTTGCTGAAAGACTGCACAAGGATCAGACAAACGTTGCACGAATGCTTTTCAAACTGGAGAAGAAGGAATTTATTTATCGTGTAGTCCATGAAACTGATCGAAGGTCTTTACGTGTATATTTGACTCCTAAAGGTCGCGAAAGTAAAGATGACATCCTTTCTCCATCCATAGAGGCGTATAAGAACACCATCAAGGGTTTGTCTGAAGAGGAAGTAGAAACATTTAGGAGAATTCTTTCTGTAATGTATAACAATGTAAAGGATTTATAATCAGAGAGAAGAGTAGATGAATGCATTTCAATCTTAAAAGAAGGGATTGAGGTACTCGAGCGTACATCACACACATTGGAGTATTTTTTTATCCGGTTTATCCGAGAGTAGCAATGAAAGTGAAGAAACCTGGAATGTTCATAAAGTGATTGAGCATCTCATTGAGGGAGAGAAAAATAATTGGATACCGCGATTAGAATTTATTCTTAAGGTATATGAAAGTAAAGCGTTTCCCTCATTTGATTGTTTTTCTCACTCTGATTAAAAGTCAGAAAAAATAATATATTTAAAATTAATCAAATTCAAGGGTTGGCATCATGATTTCGGTGTCGTTATATTAAGGGAATCATTCTCTACGTGGGCTGTGGAGTAAATATTTAGGTGTTTTAAAAGAAACTTGATAGAATCGATGAGTCGGACTGGTAAGTGTTAATAGATGGGATATATAGTTGCTGCGACCATTATAATCAAGACTACTATTTCTATGCTTTTTTTTAGAAAAAATATTAACAGATTAAATACTTGTCGTGTCAAGTATTGCTACGACAACAATAATGAGGAGGATACAGGATGGATATATTAGATAAAAGTATCGGGATTTTTGACGCCAAGTATAGAGCTCTGACTATAGGGATCATACTTGCTGTGACTACAGTGGCATTTGAAGGACTGGCGATTACCACTATTGCTCCAAATTTAGCGCGAAATTTACATGCTCTTCATTTGTATGGTTGGATATTCAGTTCTTTTCTTTTGGCACAAATCGTCGGAACCATGATTATAGGTCAGCGAATTAACAAAAACGGCGTTTTTACATCGTTTATGGCATCGATTCTTTTTTTCGTGATTGGCATTGTTATTGCGGCCACCTCGGTGAATATGGTTATGCTAATCGCAGGGAGAGTGTTTCAGGGGTTTGGCGCAGGAGCAATCATTACGTGCGTATATTATAGCATTACTTTAGGCTATCCCGATAAGCTGAGAACGAAAATACTTGCCGTGTTTTCAAGTGCTTATATTTTACCTGCCTTAATTGGACCCTATATCGCTGGACTTTTAGCTGAGTTTTTCTCCTGGAGAGTTGTTTTTTGGATGGTGCTTCCTTTCATTGGTTTGGCTGTAGTGCTGACGCTTCCCGCTTATCGCAAATTTTCGGTGAAGGAAAAAGAAGCTTCTAAAAATATCCAGAAAGAAGGATATGCGGTGGTGCTGGCCATTGGAACGGGCTTGTTGATGATGGGCCTTGGTTCTATAACCGATTGGAAGGGTATGGTACTTTCGGCGGTGGGGGTGCTTTTCATGATCCAACCTTTGCGAAAGTTGCTGCCCGGGGGTACTTTTAGTGCAAGGAAAGGTTTGCCTGCGACTATTGCGTCAAGAGGTTTGTTTGTCGCTTGTTATACTGCTACCGAAAGTTATGTTGTCCTAGCATTGACAGAAGTGAAAAAAATGCCTGCAGATCTGGCTGGGTTAATTGTGGCGGCGGGTGCATTAAGTTGGTCGATGGCAGCTTGGATCCAGTCAAAGTTTGATGCCAAAGACCACGGGGCAGGTCGAAACAAACGGGTAACGGCTGGTATTTGTTTTATGGTTATTGGTGTTGCCGCTGTTATGCTAGCTGTAGGTCTGCACGGAGGGGGAATCGTATTTGCAGTGATTTCGCAAATTTTCATCGGATTTGGTATAGGGTTAGCACATCCAACCACCGGAGCTATTGCGTTGCAGCATGCGAATGCAGGTGAAGAAGGGGAGATATCTGCCAGCCTTCAATTTACAGACGCATTCAGTCCGGGTTTAAGTATAGGAATCGGCGGTGCTTTCATTGCCGTTAGTCAATCGCTAAATTTGGGGTTGTTAACGGGAATTCTGTTGGCTTTGTCTCTTCAATTGTTTTTCGTCATTCTGAGTTTGTCGATATCCTTTCGTATAAAACAGACGAAATTAGCCTCTGAGGACGACTTATCAATACCGAAATGATGTTCGGTGAGCCCAGAAATGCATAATATTAAGGTTTAACGCTTCGGCTACGGTGCTTTAAAAAATAGACTTGAAGCTTAAAAAATTAATCCAGCTTCTAATAATTCTAATGAGCTAGGACTGGGATACCATCACATACTATCCTGTCTTCTGTGCGAGGTGTTGAAGGACATGTGGAGATAGGTATCGCTTTAGTTCTTTAGCGAATAAATGAAACTTATCTTGAATCAATAGATTCATACAAAACGCCATCCTTTCTATATATTTCTACAAAAAGAATAGCGTTTTTTTCTTTTTATGGATACCATTTTTTAGCTTGATAGGCATGTGGGATACCCTATGCCCATCAACTTAAGAATTTACACCCTCAAGATGAAAATTTTGTGTATTTTTTACAGAAAACAACTAATTTTTCATCTTGGGGGTATTTGCTTTTCTAAGCTTGATAGTGATGTGGCGGTACCCCACATTCATCAACTTAAGAAAAAGTAACACCTCAAAAACAAAAAATGAGATGACTTCTCAAAATAACTACCTGTAGAGAAAGAAAAATTTCATTTAGTGGGTACTTCAAAACCTTACCTTGATGGCGATGGGTTCACCATATCAAAAAAGAAAACTGTGCGTATAGACATATTTTTCAACCGCTTCCTGTACGTTAAGTGACTCGTTATTTTTTTTACAGTTTTTTATTATTAAATTCTAAATAATTAATTATAATAGATGAAAAAAACGATCAATAGTTGTGTTACGGAAAGGATTCGAATTTACATTCTTTCTCAATACATATTATGGATAAATAAAGTAAAATATGGGTTGGGGTTATGTCTTATGTTGTGTTAATACTAACAATAACTAAGGGTACATAGTATGCTTTCATACCTTTGGATAATTTTGTTATAGGAGGGATGGAGATTTAAATGGCTCAAATTGTTGGTATTGATAGATACCTTTGTAATGGGGCTTTAATCTATATGCGTGAAGGCCTTTCCCTAAGTCTTGTCAGGAAGTAAGGAACAGTAAGCAAACACTTATACAATATGAATAGAGGAGAGGAATGCCTTATGAAAATACGTAGTCAAATTACATGTGCAAGTCTGGCCCTTTTAATAGCTGGAAGTTCCCTGTTATATACAACACCAACTTCAATTGTAAAAGCAGAGCTCACTCAAAATGTATCTAGTTCGTTACAAACAAATACTCAACGAGATCGTACTTCCGTCAAGCAAGCAATGCGGGATACATTGCAACTTGGATACCCGGGGATACTTGCTAAAACTTCTGAGGGTGGAAAAACGTGGAGTTATGCCGCTGGAATAGCGGATCTGAGAACCAAGAAACCAATGAAAACAGATTTTCGCTTTCGCATTGGGAGTGTGACGAAGACGTTCACCGCAACAGTTGTACTTCAATTAGCTGGAGAGAATCGCCTGAATCTAGACGACTACATCGAAGACTGGTTGCCTGGTGTCATTCAAGGAAATGGATATGATGGTAACAAGATTACTATCCGGCATATATTGAACCATACAAGTGGTATTGCTGAATACTCAAGGTCAAAAGACGCTGATTTTACGGATACAAAAAAATCGTATACGGCTGAAGAGTTAGTGAAGATGGGGGTTTCTCTGCCTCCAGACTTTGCCCCAGGAAAGGGCTGGTCTTATTCAAACACAGGATACGTATTACTGGGCATTCTTATTGAAAAAGTAACCAGAAACAGCTATGCGGAAGAGATTGAAAATAGGATTATTGAACCACTTGAATTGTCGAATACATTCCTACCAGGCAATTCAAGTGTTATTCCAGGCACTAACCATGCCCGTGGATATGTCCAACCAGACGGAGCAAGTGAGCTAAAAGACGTTACTTATTATAATCCAAGTGCAGGTAGCTCTGCTGGAGATATGATTTCTACTGCTGATGACTTAAACAAATTCTTCTCTTACTTGCTCGGTGGCAAATTACTGAAGGAACAGCAACTAAAACAAATGCTTACTACAGTTCCTACAGGAAAAGAAGGAATCGATGGATATGGTCTTGGAATCTATGAAACTAAGCTTCCAAGCGGTGTCTCGATATGGGGACACACAGGTGGCATTCTAGGGTTTACAACTCTTGTTGGAGGTAAACTTGGAGGCAAGCATACGTTGGTCGTCAATTGGAATAGTTTGGGTAGAACTGACAGTCCTAATCCTTTTAAAAATATATTACTTGCTGAATTTAGCAAGTAGGAAAAAAGGAAAAATTCATCGTAGTTTTCATAGTTAAAAATATACTTTTCTGGTTCAAAAGCCCCAACTTATTTTCAAGAAAAATTTGGGGCTTTTTTTGTTTTGGTGACGATTCTTCTTAAGTTGATGGTCACGTGGAGTTATCCCATGCCCATCAACCTAACAGAGCAGGTTAACCTCAAAACGAAAAAATGAACTTTGTTGCTATAAAATGCACAAAATTTTCGTTTTTGGGGGTACTTCAAAATCTTAGCTTGATGGTGATGGGGTAGTACCACACATCCATCAACTTAAGGTATATTTTTATACAAAATGCGGTCTTTCCATATAGTTTTTTATTATCTTTTAT
>NZ_JBBBBL010000031.1:0-31540 GCF_037120585.1 Bacillus sp. CCNWLW194
TTACAGCGTCTCTTTTTTGATCTAATAGCTCAATCAATTCCACAAAGTATAGATTTAAATATTAAAAAACACTCCTAGCGAGTGTTTTTTAATATTTAGGTCCCATATAATCATAACTTTGATCCAATGCCTTAAATAAGTCAATCGCACTTTTTAATTCTTGTTTGTCAGACTTTAATTCTTCCATCTTTGTACCAATATCTTTCCTGAAGACTTCTAAATCACTAATTGCCTTCTTTCCCACTCCAAGTTGCGACCAACTTGATAGAAGTAAGTTATGAACATTACTTACTACACTTTTGTTATGATTTAAATCTTGAATCATATTCTCAAATTGCTGTAAGGCTTGGTTTAAAGCTTCCTCATTTATATAAATTCGTGGCATAATACTATCCCCTTAATAATTTTCATCTGTCTTTTTATAATCATCAGCTTTCTTCTCAATAAAATCAGAGATTTCCGTTGCTGTACGTATATACCAAAAACTTAAATGTTCTACATGGGCACGTATATCGGTTATCTTGGCTTCTAAACGTTTACTTTCAGCTGTTTCTAATAAAGCCATCATATTTGAAATTAATCTCAGTACCTTATCTTGAAATTCTTGTGCATTTCGCTTCATATCTCTTACAGCTTGTTCTAGGTTCTCTACAACTACACGAATTTCTCCGCTACCTAATAACTTACCGGGTGAATCATATACTCTTTCACCTGTATCTACATTCAAAAGATATGGGCTTGCCAAATTACCATCCTTTCCCATCGGGAAATATTTATCATTTTGATAATGGTATCCAGGTTTATCTTTTATAGAATCTAAAAATCGATTCGCTTCAAACGCTATCCTTAGTTCTAATGGTAATTTAGAACTTGCTTCTTTTGAAGCGGGTGGTGTAACAGCATATGTAGAACCAATATGTCCATCATAAGGACCAAAGGGACCATACCCAATAGTATCTGATCCATGAACAATTGTAACAATCCTACCTGTAAATTCCCCGTTATTAGCTCGTTCCTGTAACTCTGGAGGAAGTAAGTGTTTCGCACTCGGTGCATTCCATGTCAAACACCTTATACTCTCATCAAACGCTGCAACATACTCAGATAAAGCACCGCCTAAAGAATGACCTGTAACATATAATTCTAGATCTTTTTCCTTATAATCTTCTTTGACTTGTTTCATTACTTTTTCAGCCTGTTCAAATTGACTGTGATATTCCCATTGTCCGTTCTCTTCGTTCCAATATCGTCTTGGATCTTCCCCTCTTTCTCCTGCCTTTGGGGCTGGGGCTGGATCATGAACACCGTCTCTCCTAATAAAAAACTTACCATCTGTTAACGCATCCTTCATCCCTTCTCCAGGTTTCAAAGAATCCTTTTCAAAAATTTCACCTCCTTCTGTACCACGGAAAGATACCATTACTTGTGTTTTTCCATCTACTACCCGTTCAAACACTACAGCATCCATTCCTGTTTGTTTATCATGAAAAGTTTTTCCTCTATCCCATAATTGCATAGTTTTTCCTTCAGGGTCTTTAACACTAAAAACTCCTTCTAAGTCTTTATCACTCTTATAAGCAGCTCTGGCCATTTGATAATAACTCGAATCTAAAACTTCATCATTTTTGCTCAAAACATTTCCCCTCCCAGAAGATTTAATATATTCTAAATATAGGATACCATTAATGGAGGGAATTGAATTGAAAAAAATCTTTTCCAGTTTGAGTATTATTTTTATATTAATCATTTTAGGAGGGTGTAACATGAATGATGATAAGAAACAAGAAGAACAAAAAATAGTAAAAAAAGCCGAAGAAGTAACTATTAAATATTTCAAAGAAAAAGAGAATTTAGAAGTAGTCATTACAGGACATAAATTTGCCCCAAGTGATTTTCAAACCGTTTTTATAAACGGTCATATAAAAGATGATGAGAGTAAAACCTTTTCTGCAGATGTAGAATATAGTGGAGAAAAATATCATATAAGTTCCATGTCTCATTCTAAAAATTTAGAGCTTAAAAACTAACACTGTAGGCACTCATAACAGTATAGCCATCAACTTAAGAAAATGAATTAAATAACGAAATTAGGACACCTTTTCATGCAGTACTGTATGAAAGGGTGTTTTAATTTATGGCTATAAACAGTGACACACCAGTCGAGGAATTTGCGTATTAAACATGTATGATTCAACGAAAATTTCAGGCACAGAATCTTGTATCATTCTGTGTATTTGTAGGATAAACAATCAGTTCTGAGTCTTCAGTTAATCTTTGCACAAAATTAAATGAAGCCACCGGTACTTGCATTTCAGCCGAGGCACTCAATAAACATTGGCACGAGAAAACCGCATGCTTTTAATTTGTCACTCAACAAAATTAGAAAATAATTACAATAAACCAATTGTATTTTTCCTCCGAAAAATTGCACATTTTTAAAATTGACATAACACTTCATACACCTTATACTGTTAACGACAGTATACTGTCATTAACAGTATATATTCTAATTCATTCTAGGAGGTATATCCATGAAACATACAGGAAGACATACGGGCGCATTTCTTTTGTTATTTCTAGCTGAAGGAGATAACTATGGCGGGCAATTATTGCAAAAGTGCGAGGAAGAACTTCCCGTCAATCCAATCGATAGCGCCATTTTATATCGTACGCTAAAGAAATTAGAAAACGAATGTGCAATTGAATCTTACGTAAGCACAGATCATCAAGACAAACCGAGAAAGATGTACAAAATCACGCCTGCTGGAAAGGAACAACTGGCAGATTTTCAAATGGATATTGAAGAAAAAATGAAGAACTTATCCTTCTTCTTAGACAAATATAAAGACTTAAAGGAATCCGATCATGATTAACGGCGTGATCCTTTACACTTTAGCCATTATCCTTACGGGGCTTTCTTTTATGAAAGATCGTACGAAAACGAAAGATGCTCTAATGAAGTCGTGGAAAATGTTTCGCAACCTTCTCCCTGCGATGCTCTCCATCCTGCTTTTCGTCGGCTTATCGCTTTCTATATTAACGCCGTCTTTCATCTCTTCTATTATTGGGGAGCAATCTGGATTCATCGGTATTATTTATTCAGCAATACTTGGCTCCGTTGCACTTATTCCAAGCTTCGTCGTATTCCCACTTGGTAATACGTTGGTACAACACGGTGCAGGCCTTCCTCAAGTTGCGGCACTTATGTCTACACTCATGTCAGTAGGAATTACAACCTTGCCCATGGAACAAAAGATATTCGGACGAAGCTTTGCTTACGCACGTAATGCATCTGCATTACTCATGTCACTCCTATTCTCCTATATTATTTGGGTGGTGATGGTATGAAAGAACTAAAAAGATATCGCTTCTTTTTCATTTTATTACTGGGACTCTTTGTATTGACTTTTATAAATCAATCTTTAGGATGGACTGCATTACAGCTAACAAGGAATAGCATTTTAGATATGTTGTTTCTCCTCCCTCCTGTCCTAATATTTGTAGGATTACTTGATCAATGGGTGAAAAAAGAAACGCTCATGAAATATATGGGCGAAAAATCAGGCATCTATGGTATCTTGTTTTCTCTATTATTAGGAGGCATTGCAGCTGGTCCCCTCTACGTCGCCTTTCCAATCGCAGCACTACTCTTAAAAAAAGGTGCCAGCATTCGGTACATCGTATTTTTCTTAGGCGTTTGGACAACTGCGAAATTGCCAATTCTCGTGTATGAATTTTCTTCATTTGGAGTTACTTTTACACTCATTCATATTTGCTTCGGTCTAGTATTCTTCTATATTATGGGGCTTATTTTTGAGAGATTTTATGATCAAGAGCAGTTGCTTCGGTATGATGTTACGGAGGAAATGTAGGATTAACAAACATTGCATAACAGACGCTGAAAATCGAACTGTCATTGAAGCATCTTTAATTTCTACTAGCTAAAAAGAGGTGTCACCTTATAACTATGTGACACCTCTTTTTTATTTTAGAAACATTACCATAATCTTAATTCGATACAGTATAATAAATGTATAATAAAAAATTCCATATTTTGTATTTACTATTTTTTGGAGGTGATTATCTTGAGTAAAAACGTGAATTTACTTCTTCAAATAGTAATTGGAATTATCATTATGATCGCACCTATTCTCATTACAGGGACTATGTATGATGTCACTAAAACGATGGGTGACTTATTAGTTGCAGAATTTATTATAAGAACACTTTCCCTCATTATTGGACTTTTAGTTATTAGTAAGGCTTTGCATCGTTATTCTCAATAGTTCTTCTTACTAAAAAACAGACAATACATACACCACATTTCCCTCAGCTGTTTGAACTATTATTACGAAAGAAATATAAAAAGACATCTTTAATCGTAAAGATGTCTTTTTATATAGACCTTAATTTTCGTTCTGTAAAATCCCCTTTACTTCTACTCCCTTTTTCTCTTCTTTTAAGAACAACGATACAATAAAAGCAATGATGATAAAGATTAATCCAAGTGCAAATGCACCTTGGAACCCTGACGTTAAACCGTTTAACTTCTCTACTGGGTCCATTGGATTTGCGGAGCTTTCCATATACTGAGTTGTTCCTGAAGACATTTTTGAAATAAAGATAGCCGTACCAATTGCGCCAGCTACTTGCTGTAACGTATTAAACAACGCTGTTCCGTGCGGATATAGATCTGGTGTTAATTGATTTAAGCCGTATGTTTGTGCTGTCATGACAAACATGAGTCCAACCATTAATACGCTATGCATAACAATAATTTGTACCATTGATGTATCAGGAGTAATGCTTTTAAATAAGAACATTGCAATCCCCACTAAAACAATACCAGGAACGATAATAACTTTCGGACTAAATTTATCAAATAGTTTACCTGCGATTGGTCCCATTATGGCGCTAATAATACTTCCTGGAAGCATGATAATTCCTGATTTAAAAGCTGTAACGAGTAAAACTGTTTGCAGGAACATCGGTAATAAAGTCATCGTTGAAAATAACGACATCATCACAATGACAATTAATCCAACTGATAATGTAAACATCGGAACTTTAAATGCGCGTAATTCTAAAATTGGATTATCGATTTTTAATTGTCGCACGATAAAAATACATAATGAGATAAGCCCAACAATTAAAGCACCATACACTTTTGGATCAGACCACCCTAAATCACCTGATGCACTAAAGCTATACACAAGCCCGCCAAATCCTAACGTTGATAAAAGGATAGATGGATAATCTACTTTTGGCCTTGTTAACTCTGAAACATTTTGAATGTATTTCATCCCAATCATAATTGAAATGATCACGATAGGAATAACAATGTAGAATAACCAGCGCCAATTGAGTGAATCGGCGATTACTCCAGATAATGTAGGACCAATTGCCGGAGCAGACATCATCACAAGTGCGATTAATCCCATTGTGGCACCACGTTTTTCAGGCGGACAGATGATTAAAATCGTATTCATTAATAACGGTGAAATTAAGCCCGTCGCTACAGCTTGGACGATACGGCCGACTAATAAAACGGAAAATGTCGGTGCGAATCCCGCAATTAATGTACCAACTAAAAATGTTACCATTGCGATCAAAAACATTTGTCTCGTTGTGAGCCATTGCTGAAGTAACGCTGTAATTGGGACTAAAACCCCAACTACCAACATGTAAGCTGTAGAAAGCCATTGAATCGTTGAAGCTGTTACGCCAAATTCTTTCATTAATACCGTTAACGCATTACCAAGTAACGTTTCGTTTAATAATGCAACCATTGCCCCTAAAAGTAATGCAATTAAAATGGGGGTATGTTTCATATTAGAAGTATCAACTTTGCCACTTGCAGGGCTCTTAGTTGTCATATTCATTTACAGATTCTCCTCCTGTTTCTTAATTAAAAAGCTTTATATAAACCCAAACACATGTAATATAATATACATATGTAGATTAAAAAGGGAGAATCAATTTTCCGCCATTGTATACTTAATCTACAAAAAAGGAGAATTGTAGATGAACGATAGTGAAAAACAGCTTGATTTACGTATTAGACGTACACATAAATTACTATGGGATTCCTTATTTGAATTAATGACGCAATCAAAACAGAAATATAGTACTATCACGATCAATCAAATATGTGACCGTGCGATGGTACACAGAACAACCTTTTATAAACACTTTGAAGATAAAGATGCTTTATTAGCATTTGGATTTAAACGATATGGCAAGATGATTGCTGAAATACCGGTTTCAGATCGATTAAGTAAACCATTTCAAGTAATGGAACAATTCCTACATCATGAAGAAATCGGTAAAATATTAGAGACGCAAATGTCTGATGAACAATTTATTAGCCGGACACAGTATTTAAGTCACGAAACGAGAAAACAAGAAATAGAAGCGCTAAATCAACTATGTAAAAATCATACGATGTCAAATGATTTAATCATTGAATTTTATTCAGGGGCAATCACCTCATTAAGCGCATGGTGGTTTAAAAATGAAAGAAAAGTTTCTGCTGCTGAAATGGATAGGTATCTCCACCAACTTATTAATCGGGATATTTTTCAGTTTGAAAAAGAGTAGGACTACAGATAGGAACATGATATGTTTTCAGTAGAATACGATATAAATGTGGCAGCGAATAAATGGCATATAATAAAAAGAAGAGATGCGCTAACATCTCTTCCCTAACTGTGCTACCGTATAGGGTGGTGGTCATTATATGTTATTTGTTTTTACGAACCCCATCCTTCTGCTTCCTACGGCGCGGAGTGGGTTTTTAGTTGTCCTTATCTAGAAGTTGCTTCCGCAAAAAATACGTTGAAAATTTCTAGCACTACGGACTCATGGCCAAGCATATTTTGCAAAGCAATACACTACACCTACAGGCCTTATTTTTTCATTAGAACCTGTCTTTTCTGCAGGCTTTGCTTTTGTTTTCACAGGTGAAACACTTAACGGGAAAGGGTATTTAGACGCTACGCTTATACTGTTGAGTATGTTAATTGCTGAGGTGGATTTTAAGAGTTTGTTGAGGCCTAGTTAAAAGAAGAATATAGAGTAAACATTTCACTATGATCAATAAACATACCCTAGAAAATATGAGTCTGTATTATTTTCATTCTCTTCACGTAAATTTTCTTATTTAATGAGACTTTTTTAGATGCTATCTTCGAATAAGATAGCATCTAAAAAATGTTAAAAGGAATTTCCCCCTAGTGTCTTCTTATATTTTATGTAATCTGCATATTTGACCTTTTCTACGTTCTTTGATTACTTACTGAATATAGTCATACAAATTTTTTGCTAACAATAAACAAGTTACTGTAATGAAAAGGGCGCGAACATACCCGCTGCCTTTTTTTATAGCAAATTTGGATCCGACGATTCCCCCAGCAATTTGAGCAATCCCCATTATGAAGCCATACGCATAGTTTACTTGCCCTACATACATAAACATGAACAATGCACCAACGTTACTTCCTAAATTAAGAAACTTCGCAGTACCTGCTGCTTTTAAAAAATCATACCCAATAAATAAAAGAGAAAACATTAAAAATGAACCTGTACCAGGACCTAGAAATCCATCATAAAAACCAATAACAAAAATAAAAAAGGTGAAAATAATGACGTGTCGACCAGACAATTTTTTATGAGTGGAAATACTTCCCCAATCCTTCTTGAATATCGTATAAATAGCGACCACACCAAGCATGATCAGCATTAATGGCTTCAGTACTTCTGGGTTCATTAAATGAACGGTCCATGCCCCTATTATGGAACCTATGAAAGTGATTGGAAATAATTTAAACGCCGATTTCAAATCAAGATTACCAGAACGATAAAACACAATATTACTAGTTGCACTTCCCATTGTCGATGCTAGTTTATTCGTGGCTACTGCACTTGCTGGATTCAATCCTGTAAATAATAAGGCTGGTAAGGCAATGAGTCCTCCACCACCTACAACTGAATCAATAAATGCAGCTACAAACCCAAAGATAATCAAAATAATTAAGACAGATGGGTCTAAATAAAAATCCATATTAGTAGCCTCCCCTTTAGTCACTATTGTAATAGTAACTACCAATTTGCTAAATGTAAAGAGTTATTGTAACGTTAAAATATAAAAGCAAACATCGGAGGACGAAAAAAGTGGACTACATAGTGCAACAGCTTAAAAAAATTGGTTTTAATGAATATGAAGCTAAATCTTATGTATCTCTTGTTAAACAGGGGCCTGTCACAGCCTACCAAGTGAGTAAAGATTCAGGTGTCCCAAGAGCGCGAATTTATGAGATTTTGGGTAACCTTGTAGAAAAAGGCATTGTCATGAAGGAAGAAATAAATGACACCACTCGCTATTCACCTCTACCTGTTGAAATCTTTTTACAGAAGGCTCAATCAGAATGGCAGTCTACTTATGAAGGAATTAGTGATTCATTAAAAAAACTAGAAACTTCCGAGGAAAAAACGGATAATCGAGTGATTACTTTAAAAGACAATCAAACAATCATTAGCTATTGTCAGACATTAATAAAAAAAGCAGAACAACGTATTGTCATTTCGATGTGGGATGAAATGTATGAAGCGTTAAAAGAGGATCTAGCTGAGGTAGCTGATAAGGTTACAATACAAGGTATTACCCTGCATGTTGAAAATCCCATTAAAAATCTAGAAGCCCACCGTATAACAGCTTATACAGAAACCCTCTCTACAGAACATTGGTTTATTTTATCGATAGATTCTAAAGAAATGATTTATGGACCATCACTTGAAGAGCGCAATGTTGCTTTTTATACAGATGACCCCGTTCATATATACCTATTAGAGGATTATGTATGGCATGATGTTTTAGTAAATCGACTTGTCCGACGTAGCCAAGATGACTTGGAGCAATGGATTACTAAAGAGAGAAAATCCTTCTTTATGGGAAAATAAGAAACATATTGAAAGAATCAAAAAATAAAGCATAAGTGGATAAAATGGAACACTTATGCTTTATTTTATTTGCAAAGTGATACTCCAATCTTTTCACTATTTCCCCTCCACAAACCGCCCATACTCCTTCAAAAACCTCAGATTAAAACTCCCCACTGGCCCATTCCGATGCTTCGCCACATGAATCTCCGTCATCTCTTTCTGCTTCGTTTCCTTATCGTAATAATCTTCGCGATACATAAGCATAATGACATCCGCATCTTGCTCAATTTGTCCTGTCTCTCTTAGGTCAGATAAAAGAGGGCGCTTATCTTGTCGTGACTCTACAGAACGAGACAATTGCGATAATGCTACTACACAAACATTTAATTCACGTGCCAATAACTTAAGCTTACGCGAAATCTCACTAATCTCTTGAAATCGATTACCCTTATGCTTTGAATCGCCCATAATAAGCTGCAAGTAATCTACAATAATTAAAATCTTTTTATCACCATGCTTCCTCTTTAACTTACGAGTTTGCATCCAAATATCTTGCACAGTAATGCCTGCATTGTCGTAAATCTCAAGTGGCAACTCACCAATCTCCGCAAACGCCTTACTCACTCTTTCCCAGTCTTCCATCGTAAAACGGTGCTTCGGATTTTTCAGTCTGCCCCCTGACACTTCACCTACACAAGACGCCATCCGTTTTAACAATTGCTTACTACTCATCTCTAACGAAAACAATCCAACCGCCGCTCCAGACTTTGCCGCATGCAGTCCAACATTTAGCGCAAACGCAGTCTTCCCCATAGAAGGACGCGCACCAAGAACGACAAAATCACCTTCCTGCAATCCACACGTCATTTTATTTAGCGATGTATAACCAGTCTCAATACCAGTAATCTCTTTCACATCTTGATGAAGCTCCTCATACAAATCAACTAACGCATCCTTCAAATCAAATTCACATACAGAGTCTTTCTCCTCTAACTCACAAAGTGCCGTAATCGTCTCACCGATAACTTTCTCACTCTTCTCCGCAATAAGGCGCTCTCCCATCTTGTGCCCGAGAACACCCGCCTGATACATTTTCCAGGCACCTCGAACAAGCCCCTCATAATACGAGAAGTTGCTAGTTGTAGGCACACCATCCATTAACCCTATAAAATACTCCATTCCCCCGATCCCCTCTAAAAACTTCGGATCTACCCTAGAAATGAATGTCACAAGATCAATCGGTTGCCCCTCGCCTTCCATTTTTCGCATTAACTGAAATATAGACTTATGTACTGGCATAGAAAAATACTGCTCCGTCAAACGGCACTCCTTAATAAGCTCTCCATCAATTAATAGAGAACCTAACACCGTCTTCTCCGCCTCCACATTTTGAATACTCATGGCCGCCACCCGCGTTCCGCTAAAAAGCGCTGCAACTCTTCCTCAGATGGCGCATTCTTCTCCCACTCCTCACACCTCGCCAAAAACTCCTCCGTCTCCCCCGTACTAACAGACGACTCCTTCTTCCGAAACTTAGCCGTATCCGCCTCAACCTCACACACTTTCGTAAACCCTTTCCCGTGCCACCCACGCAAAATCCCCTTCACATAAGCAATTGTCCGCTTATTGTTCTCATACGCAATTTGAAGAGCCTTTAGCACAAGCTCCTCTGACAAATCTTCCATCCATGCACTCAGTTCCTCTACCGCAAACGGAGACAAACTACCAAAATGTTGCTCATAAAAAGAAAACACGCGACTTCCCGTTTCTTCCTCTACAACCTCTTCTTCCTCTGTCTCCTCGCAAACTGGCTCAACATCATCCATAGCCAAATCACTTGGCATACCGAAATGTGCTAAAAGCATCGGA
This sequence comes from Bacillus sp. CCNWLW194, assembly GCF_037120585.1. Classification (NCBI taxonomy): domain Bacteria; kingdom Bacillati; phylum Bacillota; class Bacilli; order Caryophanales; family Bacillaceae; genus Bacillus; species Bacillus sp. CCNWLW194. Next base: position 10,810 of record NZ_JBBBBL010000031.1, read on the forward strand.
ACATTCAGCTCCTCCTCTACGCACTTCTGAAGAAACATATGTACAAACTCCTTATTCTTCACACCCTTAAGCTCACGAAGCACACACTTCTCCACATTCGTATTCGTCACAGGATTATAACGAAGCCAATTCAAAACGAATAACTCCCGCGTATCCGCATCATAAAGAATCTTCCCATAATCAACAAAGCGCTGCACAAGCTTATCAACAGTCTCCCGATTATAACCCGTCTCCATCTCAGCTAACCGCTTCGGAAAAGGAAAAATCCCACACTGCGTCGTCTTCGAACAAGTCAACAAATACACATAAAAATACCGCTCCTCCGGCGTCAAATCCAAAACAAAATCATCCTGCCAAAAATTCACCTGCACATTACGATACACCGCCATCCCAATTCCTCCCGTCCTAATTCAAAAATGAAAATTTCCTCTTTGTACTATATATAGGAAGGAGGGCTGGGGTTTTGGCGTGTTATTTCAAAATTTTTTTCGACTCCTACTACGGTGTTTGTTGGTGTTTTTGTTTTGTTATGTTTTTTCTTAGTGATTTATTACTTGGTAGGGGCTTGTAAGGGGCTTAGGAGGGGTTAGTTATCGGTTACTTCGATTAGAAATACACGATCTGAAAAGCCACCTCGTTCTTCTGCTTTCTTTTTTCGGATGTTGTTGATTTCTTCTAGTGTTGTGCCTTCGTGTTCGGCTAGGGCGTTTATTAGTTCTAGTAGGTCGGATAGTTCTTCGAGTTTATCGGGTTTTGTTTTTGCTTCGATGTATTCCATTAGTTCTTCTTGTGTTTTCTTGCAGATTTCTTTTATGTATTCGTCTTGGGATAGGATTCTTGTTGTGGGTGTTTTTCCGTTGGATTTTATTATTTGTGGGATTTTGTTTCGGATTAGTTTGTTGTGGGTTGGCATGGGATTTTCCTCCGTTTGGTTTTTCTTCTATTATAATGGAAAAGCAGTTTAACTAGTTGTTAAACTGCTTCATTGTTTCTTATTAATTAATATCAATCTTTTCTACTAACATTGCTGGGATACTAATTTCGCCACCCATAGTAGATTTATAAGTAAAGATACCTGCTGATTTTCCCTTAACAGTAACATTGTCTTTTTCTAACACTCTTGAATTTAAAATATCGCTTTTATAAGCAACATATAATACTTTATCGTAATCCCCATTAACGGCTACTCTTAATTGCGTCTCACCTTGCCCTTCCATTACTTGAAGAACTTTTCCTGTAAATTTAGCTTTCTTTCCTTTAAAATCATCCGGTGTTCTAGCTAATTGATCATATGTAATTCCTGTTTCATATCCAATTCGCTCTTCTTCCTCTTTCGCCGCTTTCTCCGCTGCTGCTTTCTCTGCCGCTACTTGTTCTGCTGCCGCTTTCTCTGCTGCTGCCTTCTCCGCTGCTGCCTTCTCTGCCGCTGCTTTCTCTGCCGCTGCTTGTTCTGCTGCTGCTTTTTCCTCTGCTGTTAACTCTTTCTTCTGCTCAGCTTTAGCTGGCTTAGCCTCAGTTTTTGCTTCTTCTGTCTTTTTCGTATCCTCAGAAGTTACACCAAATAAAATAAACATTGCTATTACGCCTATTCCATAGAACTTTAATACACTTTTTCTATTTCTTTTTTCTTCTGATCCCCATCTAACTACTAATTGAGGTTTAATAATCCCAATAATTAATGCTATTAAGCATACAAAAAATAATAATGCAAATAAAGTATTCAAATCGCTTAGCCCTCTCATTTCTCAATTTAATTACAATTAATTTCATACAAACTATATATTCCCATGTTTTAATATTTTTTTCAACATTAAATTATTTAATTGATTTGTCAGATAATATAATTTGAAATTCATCAAATGAACTACCTGTAAAAATACTTATAAAGGAAATAAACAGAAGAATTTATATTACGATGATACTCAATGAAAAAAGAATAAAGCATGCTATCGGAAATAGTTTTTAGTCTTAATAAAATAGAAAGACAGCTTCCCTATTTTATTACTAATGGGGAAACTGTCTACTTACAGGCTATATTTTATTCATTGCTTCTTTTATATACTGTTCTTCCTCACTCATAAAAGGAACGGGAAATTCGTCCAATGGGATTTTTGATTATATCCTCTATATCACTTTGAGGCGTATCAAGATAATTCGTTACCTCTTCGATTAAGTTGAAAAACTCCTCCAAGGTAACTTGAACGTCATGATGACTAGGATCCTTCTCTTCTTCCTTATACTTTTTCAACGTCCCTATCACATTCATAAAACGCTGATCAAACTTTTCTTTTAGTTCCTTATTATTATAAAACGCTCGAACACTATCCGTTGAAAAGTGTTCCTCTAACCATTCCTTATTTTCTTTCTCCCATATAAAAGTTTGCAGAAAAGATGAAAACAAAGCAACATCTACTCGTTCTTCCTTTTGAAACTTCTTCGTCATCTCATCCATATGCGAAAGTACCTTCGTAATTCTTTCATCCTCTGCCAGAAGCACTTCTCTTTGAAAATGCATTTTTCTTAAAAAATCTTCAGCCTCTATATCACGCTGCAATATAATATTTTGAATCTCCCCAAGCGAAAAACCAAGATGCTTAAACGATTGAATTTGCTGTAACACATACAAATCATCTTTCGTATATAACCGATGCCCGCCTTCAGTATAATCACTCGGCTTTAATAAATTAATTTTGTCATAATAACGAAGCGTCCGCACCGTAACATCCCCAACACCTGCAAACTCACTAATCATCCACGCCATATCATCACCTACTCCGATAACTTCTCTTTCACATACTGAAGCATATGAGAAAAACTCATCTCATTCTGCCAACAATATTGAAACAAACCTACAACAAGCAATCCAAAAGGAACACTCCCTCTATAACGATGTTCATACTCACTAATACCATCATAAAAGTGCTCATACTTTCGTCTTCGTAAAACGATATAAATCGCAATAAACAACACAGCAATCATAACCCAAAGTCGCTTTCCCCTTATTTCCACTTCTTGTTTCATCACCTATTCTCCTTCCACTACATACTTATCTTCTTTAAATAACGGAATTCGAATGAAATAACGATATGGCTCATCTCTTATTACTTTCCACGCAACAATGATCACTTGGACAACCTCAAAGACAAATACGATCCAAAACAAAACATCACTAATACGCGAACTAATATTAAATAGAAGAAAAATTAACAAATGAAAATTGAACGCCTTTCGGCAATGATATTTGTACACCTCATTTTTACGTGCCAGCGTGATGTACATGAGTAGTGGTAAAAAGATTCCTATTACGGCTGAGAGTAGTAGCATGATGATGGTGTTTCTTTTTTCTTTTGTGGTGGTTTTCATGAGTGGTTTGGTCCCCCCTTTTTGATTTGTCTTCTTTAGGTTAGGGGGTGACGTTGGGGGAGGTGCAAGGGGAATTTCAATTCAAAAACAGCAACACTTATTTCAGCGTTGCTGTCCTCCTTTCAAAATATGTATGAAGACGATATTCACATATCTCCTTCGTCCATTCAAATAAAATCTCTTCATCTTCTTTTCTAACATCCATATTTAGAGAAAATACATTTCCATCAAATGATAGTAAACCTTTCGAACTACCACTCCATTTTGTCATTGGCATTGTGGCGATTAGTTTACTAACTTTTTCTTCATCATATTCCCACATACGTTGTGCTTGCTTGTCACTAAAATCTATTCGCTTGCGGTATTCTTGTTCCATTAAAAACTGATGGAAGAATGATGCAACTTCTTGTGGTGAGATAGGATGGTACCATTCCTCTTTTCCGCGTTGTAACATCGCTAACAATAGTAGCATTTTATAACTTTTTGCCATTCCTGTTTTTTCAACTTCTTGCAACCACGCTTCACAATGTAAAAACACTGTTTTTTCAAGTTCTGTTAATTCATCATTCCATGCTAAAAAGCCAACATATGATTTAAACTCTTGGCGATATTCTTTACTCTCTTCTATACCAAGTTTATGTAATTCTAAATATGTAGGTCGACGTCCAAGATCCATTTTTACAGTTTGATAGCTATGTTGCAATTTTTCTTTTCTCGGCATTTTCTTTTTCAGTAATTCATCTAATAACTGCTTTGCTTCTAATTCAAATTCTACTGTACATCCATCTGGCAATATATTTTGTGTACCATTTCCTTTCGTCTTTCCATCATCAACTCGAAGCATTTGCATTTTTATATCTGCATTTCGATAATTTGCAATTAAATCAATTACAACACAATACTCCTTATCCTCATGCAATCGTAAACCACGACCAATTTGTTGCGTAAAAATTGTTAATGATTCTGTTGGGCGAACAAATAAAAGTGTATCGACAGATGGGATATCAACACCTTCGTTAAATAAATCTACTGTGAAAATAGCATCTAGTTCATTATTATCCAGCTGTTTAATCGCATCTTCTCTCGAAATATGTTTTGTTTCCGAATGGAGTGAAATTGTACTATAACCGTTCTCATTAAAATATGTAGACAAAAAGACTGCTTGCCTAATACTAGAGCAAAAGACAATTGTTCTAGTTTTCTTATATTTCTTCCAAGCTTCTAAAATATTTAAGGCAAGTTCCTCTCTTAACTGAATTTGCACAAGTTCCTCACGATCATACTTATTGCCTATCCAACGTATTTGTGAGTAATCGGTATCATCATATACTCCATAATAATGAAACGGAGATAACCATCCACGCTGAATCGCTTCCATAAAATCAATTCGATATGCAACATTCCCATCACAAATCGAATAAATATCACGAAAATCATTTCGATCTGGTGTTGCCGTTATTCCCAATAAAAAGTCAGGGTTAAAATAATCTAGCACTCTTTGATAACTGTTAGCTGCAGCATGGTGTAACTCGTCTACAATAATAAGGTCAAAATCATTAGGTGAAAAGTTTTCTAAGTAACGCTTTCTACTCAACGTTTGAATAGAAGCAAAAACAACATCCTTCTCGCCTTCTTTTTTCTTCCCATTATAAATCCCCGTAGCCTTATTATCGATTACACGTAGAAAAGATTTTTCTGCCTGATTTAATATTTCTTCTAAATGCGCAATAAATAAAACTCGCTTAAAACGTTTTGCAAAAAAAGCAGCTAAATACGTTTTACCAAGTCCTGTTGCCATGACAACCATCGCTTTGTTGTATCCTTCTTCCAGTACATTCTCTAATTGTTCCAATGCAGGTAATTGGGCAAAGCGTGGTGTAATCTTTGTTTCATATACAGCTGATTCCTCTAATTCCATTTCTACTCCTGATCTCGCAGTATAATCCTCTTGTCCCGAGGGAATCATCATTTCAATCTCTTCTTGCTTTGTCCAAGTTCGGACTAAATTCGAATGAGTTGTATGAAATTCTTCATACTCTTTACGATATTGTTTAATTGTTTCTATATTGATAGGCTGCGTTGCTTCATTCATATGAATATGTAAAAATTGATCAATCGCCTCTGAAAAAGCTTCCTCTCCAACACTCTCTTTCACAAGCAAGCTCCATTCCACACCACTTGTTAACGCGGAACGAGACATATTAGAAGAACCAACAATCATAACTCCGTCGCTCTCACGCTCAAATAAATAAGCCTTCGGATGAAATGATTTCCCTGCACTCCTCCACAGTCGAATCTCAATATCAGGATGAATGTCATACAATTTCTCTAAAGCATCTGGTTGCGTAATATACAAATAATCTCCTGTACAAATCTTAATATCTATATTCTTTTCTGCTGCTGCCCGCAAAAGAGGGACTAAGGCATCTACCCCCGATTTCATAACAAACGAAGTTAAAATATATATCGATTTTGCATCATCCATATAGCGCTCTAGCTTATGGATCAAATTATTCGTAACGAGCTGGACATTAGTCATCATGTACCTCAACTAAAAAAATTCTCTCCTGAAAGCCACCACGCTTTTCTGCCTTCTGTTTACGTACTTGCTCAACATCCTCTAACGTTACGCCTTCATATTGTGCTAATGCATTCACTAACTCTAATAAATCAGCTAATTCCTCTACTTTATGCTCTTTACTTTCAGCCCCTAAATACTCAGCTAGCTCCTCTTGTGTTTTCTTGCTCACTTCTTCTATATATTCTTTTTTATTTAGTATTCTAGTTGTGAATGTCTTTCCGTTATTCTCAATAATTTCTGGTATGCGATCTCTTACTAATTTGTTGTAGATTGGCATTTGAATTCCTCCAGGATTAGGGTTTTAATGCTCTAATTATACCATATAAGATTTAATTCTTTTCTTTCTGTTTACATGGGATAGCTACTTAAACCATACATTTTAATCCAATAAATAAGGCTGTATCAAAAACATACTACGATGTCATTTTGATACAGCCTTATCTTATCTACTAATACTACTATCACACTAATCATTTTTGAGCTATACAAGCATTAAAAATTCAATCTACCTACAAAACATTAACATCCTTTAAATAATCATAAAGCTTATTATCAACCGATTTCTCCATAATCATATTCATCGTAACAACCGGTAGTTCTTTTCCATTTTTATCTTGCATTTCAGTTTGTTCTACACTTGCTTTATCAGGTTTCGCTTTTCCTAAATAGTAAAAATCGCTTCCCTCGTCATCATCTTTTTTCACAAAAATATGAACATCAATATTATTTTCTTTAGCATCAATAATTGGTTGAACTTCCTTTGACTCTAATGTTCTATTACTTCTTGTATACCATTTCAAAACATCTTGATTTAGGAATTCATCACCATAGTTCACACTCGATTCTACCTCATCGTTTTTATGATATGTGACAAATATTGGGCAAGTAGAGTATTTGGTTTTATAGCCATACATAGTTGAAGTCTCATCAACGTGCCAATTTAAAAGTTTACATGCATCTTTTCTTGAGTATTTTTTATATATAGTAAGGTTACTATCGCACTCATAGTTTTTGTTCTTTTCTTTCGCACTTTTAATGATGTCCATTACCATATACTTAAAGTATCCATTCTGTTTTAAACTTTCTCGGATTAGATCATTAAACATGTACGTATTATCTTCTTGCAGTACGAGAATTGGCTTTTCACCATATTTTTTCTGGTTATTCTGTGTGAAAAACGATAACTCAAAAACCCGCTGCACAGACGTAATCGTATCATCATCTGTTAAGCAATTAGATTCTTCAAGTTGTTTTATATACTCATCCTTATCAACTTTTTCTTGCTTTAATAATAAGTCTAACAAAACGATTTCGTTTTTACGTTTTCCATTTAGTACTTCCAATGAAAGCATCGTTAAAACTTTATTTTCGTACTCTGTTAATGTAGGGACATCTTCTTTCATTTTCAATAAGAACTGATAATAGTTCGAATATCCTTCTGCAAGTACAACTGGATCAATAGAATGGTTTACTATAAAGTCATATAGATATGGAGTTCTTCCTATTCTATTTTTCAACTCAGCAAAAGCTTCCCTCAATACTTTCTTTTCTTTTAAATTACTATTATTAATCGCTTTAAAAATTTGCTTTTTCGCTATCTCTTCAAAGTTAACTGTTGAAATACCTTTAATATAACTCGTATCATTTGTATATCTACGTATATTATCTTTATTTTGTGATCTATCTCCTGAAAGAGCAATCGGAATTAAATAGTTATTTTTATAATTTCCAATAAAATCAATGATCGTAACAAAATCTTTTGAATCGTGTTTTCGAAGTCCACGCCCCAGCTGCTGTATGAAGATAATACTTGATTGAGTTTGTCTTAACATGACAACTTGATTCACACTCGGAATATCAATTCCTTCATTAAAAATATCTACTGTTAAAATATAATCCAGTATGCCATTTTCTAATTGATTCACCCGCAGTTCTCTTTCCTCTTGGGAATGATCGCCGGTTAATGCAAATGTGCGAAAACCTCTATTATTTAAGGCATATGATAATTGTTCTGCCTCATCTTTTCGGCTGCAAAACATTAATCCTGTTACTTTCTCACCAGAATAACCATAGTATTTTACTTTTTCAACTACATGATCCACTCGCTCTTCCGTAACAAGTTTAGATAAAGCAGTAGTGTCATCTATCTTTTCACCATTATATTCAAAATCAGTAACTCCAAAATAATGAAAAGGACAAAGCATATCTTCTTCAAGTGCTTCTTGCAATCGAATTTCATAAGCAATATTGTAATCAAATAGCTCATAAATATTAAAATTGTCTGTACGTTCAGGCGTAGCAGTCATTCCCATTAAAAATTTTGGTTTAAAATAATCAATAACTCTATGATAAGAACTAGCACCCGCTTTATGAACTTCATCTATTAAAATATAATCGAATAGCTCAGGATCAAATTGTTGTAAAGTGTCCTCTTTTGAAATAGTTTGGATCGTCGCAAATAAATATTTAGCATGCACTTGCTTATTTGATCCTGATAAAACTCCAAAGTCCTCATCGGCTCCGCCAAGAACCTTTTGAAAATCTGATTTTGCTTTATTTAATATTTGCTCTCGGTGAACAATAAATAGCATCCGTTTAGGTGCAAAATTTCTAACATCAAATGCTGAAAGATATGTCTTCCCCGTTCCTGTTGCAGAGATAACTAATCCTTTTTCTTTTCCAGCGTCTCGAATAGCTTGTATTTCTTTTAACGCAGCTTGTTGCATTTTATTTGGAGTAATTTTCAATGCTTCTTCAATTGCATTATGATATTGACCAGGTAATTCTATAACTCGATCTAGTAACTTATTTTCTGCAACTTGTTCATATATTGTTTCGTAATTTCCAATCAACTCTTCAGTTAAAATTTGAGAATGTTCCCAGACTTCTTCAAATTGATTTTTAAAATGCTGTACTATCTCTCCATCTTCATGCGATGTTAACTTGACGTTCCATTCATAATTTACCTTCAAAGCATGTGCAGTCAGATTTGAACTACCGACAATTAATGAACAATGTGTTTTATTATCAAATATGTATCCCTTTGAATGAAAACCAGATAAGTTTGTTAATCTTACTTCTACATTTTCAAGTTTCATTAACTCTCTAAACACTTTTGGTGTATTAAAATTTAAGAATGTAGATGTTAATATACGTCCTTTAACCCCTTTTTGTTTAAGATCAAGGAAATGTGACTTTAAAGTCGCTAGCCCACTTTCCGTAATAAAAGCCACCGAGAAAATAAAGGCTGTACTATTTTCAAGCTCTTCCAGCAATGAGCTTAAAACATTTTCATTTTTCTTCGTATTGTTTACTAATAATTTAGGCTTATATATTCCAGGATGATTATGTTTTTGATTAATAAATCCTTTATATAAAGACCCTTCTAACTTTTGAATGAAATTCTCCATATGATCACCATTTATGACAAATTTTTATACTAATTGTATTACTCACTGATTTAAAGTGCAAATTTATTAAAATAAAAAAACTATCCGCATAAAACGAATAGTTTTTAATCAAATTACTTTACAATCGATTCTTTTGATAATTTCTCAATAGTTGGGATATCCGCAGGTGCCCATTCTAAAGCTGCTAGTTCATTCGGATATAACCATTTAATTGCTACGTGCTCAGTTAGAACCGGACTTCCTTCAACAAGTTTACAATAGAAAGTTTTCAAATGAACAATACCAAAATCATACTCATAGGCTGTATAATCAATTTGCTCACCAATCTGCACGCTACAATGCATTTCTTCATCAATTTCACGCTTTAACGCCTCTTGAGGTGTTTCTCCCTCTTCTATTTTCCCACCTGGAAATTCCCACATAAGAGGTAGCGATTTAGATGGTCCTCTTTGTGCACATAAAATTTTCTCATCTTGAACAATTACTGCTCCAACAACATAAATATTTTTCTTCATTATGTCCTCCTTAAATCTCACAGAAACTCTATACTTTATGTTTCCACACTTTATAGACTGAAAAATGCCTTTTATATCTTTTAACGACTAATATATTTTTAATCAGTAAGCTAGATTTTATCTATCGCTATCTAGCCCTTTTAATGCAATTAGCCTAACACTCTCATCTCTTTTATATTATATAGAAGTAACTACAAAAATAAAGCCCGATTGAACACTTCCCTCTTACGCCTCTTTTTTCACCATTTTCTCATACCTAAAATCACACTCCTCCAAAAACCCCCTAGTCTCCCCACTCCCCTTATAAAAACTCTCCCACCCCTGCTCCCTCAAAATCCCCTTCCAACTCTCACTCTCCACCATCTTCTTAATCACACCATCCCAATAAGCAACCTCTTCCTCCGTCATATCTTTCGGGCCCATAATCCCTTTCCAGTGTTGGAAGACAACGTCGATGCCTTGTTCTTTCCACGTTGGAATTTCTGGTAGTCGGTCTAACCGTTTTTCAGAGGATACGGCTAATATTTTTATTTTGCCTACTTTGTATTGTTTTTCGGCTTCAGATAGTGTCATGGTTGCGGCATTAATTTGTTTGTTCGTTAGGGCGTTTATGATTTTTTCTTTGTTTTCGTAGACGAAGAATTGTAGTTCGGCTGGATTTATGCCGAAGGCTTTGCTTACTTGCACGAAGGATAGGTGATCGTCGTTTCCTAGGCCTGGGGCAACGCCGATTTTAAAGTTTTTCTTGTCTTGTTTTAGTTGTTCCATTAGTTGATTTGCGTTTTCTATGTTTGAGTCTTTTGATACGACTACGACTTCCCAGTCCGATGCGAGTAGCGCGAGCGGTGTGAAGTCTTTATATGTTAGTTTACTGTGGCCTAGCAGGTTGTTCGTTATGAGTAAGCTTGAGTTAATCGCCAGTACGTGACCGCCTTTTTGTTTCGTATATTTCCATCCGACGTCACCGCTACCACCAACTTTGTTTGTGACTGTGATTGGTTTTGTGAAGATTTTTTCTTCTGTTAGTGTTTTTTGCATTGCCCGTGCTGTTAAGTCCCATCCGGCTCCTTGAACGTTTGGCGCAACGATTTCGACTTTGTCTATATTTACTGTATTCGTTTGATTTTTTTCCGAGGAACAACCAGCTATTATTCCTGTCATGATCCATATACATAGTAATAATCGTTTTTTCATAGCCCTCGTCCTATTCGGTACTTTCGTTCTGGTCGTCCGATAATGCCGTATGTGTACTCTACTGTGCATTCGTTTGTCGCTACTAAGTATTCTAAGTATCTTCTCGCGGTTGTTCTGGAGGCTCCCATTTGTTCTCCCATTTCTTCTATTGTAATGCCCGCTTCGAACCCTTTTATAATGCCTTTCACTTTTTGCAGTGTTAACGGATCAACACCTGTCGGTAAGTTTTTTATGTTTTGTGTTTGTGAAATACCGAAAAAATTATCGATGAGCGCTTGATTTACTTCATTGTTACTATGTAATAATTGCTTCTTTCTTTTATAGTCTTCAATTGTGCGAACAAATTTTTCTAACGTGACCGGTTTTATGAGGTAGTTGCTTACACCATTTCGAATTGCTTTTTCTAACATATGGTTTTCATTTGCCGCAGTAACCATAATGACGTCAACGTTTGGAAAGTCAGCATGGATTTTCGGCAATAAGTCTGTACCAATTCCATCTGGTAAGTAGTTATCTAATAGAAGCAAATCGATTTCTTCTCTTTGTAATAGTTCCATCGTTTCTTTTGCATTCAATGCTTTTCCGATCACTTTTACATCCTTTATTCTCAATAAAAACTCCTCTTGAATTTGCGCGACGCGGAAATCATCTTCTGCAATTGCAACCTTCAACATATGCCCATCCCCCTGTTTGTTATGTACTTTCTCTCAATGTTTTCGGAAGGTAAATTGTAAAAATAACTCCCCCATTTTTCTCGTTTTGAATTTCAATTGTTCCCTCTAGTAGATCTACCATTTCTTTCACGTTTGCTAGTCCGTAACCACGATCAGTTCCTTTCGTTGAAAATCCTTTTTGAAAAATGGTCGTTATTTTTTCTGCCGGTATCCCTATCCCGCTATCTATCACTTCAAACACAATATCGTGCCCAATATCCGTAACAAAGAAGGAAACACTCTTTTCCTCTCGTTCATTCACCGCATCAAATGCATTATCGATTATGTTTCCAAGGATCGTAATAAGATGCGACACTTTTATATGGTCTGGTAACGGATGAAGTGCACTATCTCCTTCAATATGAAAATCAATTTTCTTCTCAGACGCTGTTCCGAGTTTTCCTAATAAAATAGCTTGTACTTTCGCATCATGAATTTGATGGAATAAAATATGGTTTTGGCTTTGATGAATGTTAGATTCTTGTTGGATAAATTCAATTGCTTCTTTGTAATGTCCTAACTGAAGTAATCCTGATAAAACGAAAAGTTTATTTGTAAATTCATGCGTTTGAGCACGTAAGTCCTCTGAATACTTTCTTACCTCAGATATTGTGTTCACAAGGTTTTGCAGTTCTGTTTTATCTCTAAAACTACATACAATACCTACTGTATTATCATTTTCGAGTATTGGTGTCATGTTTAAAATAAATACTTTATCTTGAAACGCGATTTCTTGATCGGTTTCTAGCGCTCTTTCCATATTAAAATCTGGTAAAACTTTTGAAATGTGCTGCTGCATATAATCATCATTTACATGTAGCATTTCTTCTGCCGACCTGTTCATCATCGTAATAAAACCATTTTGATCAATGGCGATAATCCCTTCTTTTATAGATAGTAGTATCGCGCTTCGTTCCCGGTATAACGCTGCGATTTCATTCGGCTCTAAACCGAGTGTATCTTTACGAATGCTACGTGCTAAAAGAATGCCACCAACAATTCCGGCTAGTAATACCGCTAAGGAAAAGAGTATAATTTCTTTCGTTCTGCTCAATATGTTAGATTCAATACCTTTTATTAAAAACTCTACTGTCACAACGCCTACTACTTGATCGTAGTCTCCGTTATGAACAATAATAGGTGCCTTCGCCATTAAAGCCGGACCACTTACACCATTTCCTTCGAGCGTATAATAACCACCAAAAGTGAGTGCTTCATAGTTATATGGATTGTTACTCCTTGTACCAATTAACTCCGAATTAGAATGGGAATACATAACCCCATAGCGATCTTCCACAATTACATAATCTGCACCAGCTTGCTCGCGAACTTGTTCCGCAATGGATTGGATCGTACTTTTATACTCATTATTTTGAAAAGCATCTTTTATAGCTGGCATAAAAGAAAGAGATTTAGCCGTTTGTAGTGCTAGCTGTTCCACTTGACGCTTCGTATCAACGGACTGAATGTAAACAAATATTCCCGCTAATAGGAGAACGACAAATAAAATTAACGCGATAATTAAGCTTACTATTTTCGTTTGCAATGACACTTTGCGTGATTTTTTCATGCTTCATATCCTTTGATAAAATATTCGAAACTATCAATCTCCTTTTTCTATTATTATGACAAAACTGAAAATGAAGCAACTATTAAAAATATCCATGTACATAAAGTACAAAAAGAATAAAATTGTCATAATATTGAGATTTCAAACGAAGGACAGTACAATTCAAATACAATGAACACGCTTTCATATATACCTTTTATTACTAAGCAAGAGGAGGAATTATTATGGCTCAAGCAAAATCTAACCGAGTCGCCGGCAATATTTTCAAAGGTTCTGTCGGCAATTTAATTGAATGGTACGACTGGTACGTTTACTCTGCTTTTGCTGTTTATTTTTCAGCAGAGTTCTTTCCTAAAGGCGATCCAACGAGCCAGTTACTGAACACAGCAGCTATTTTCGCAGTTGGATTTTTAATGCGCCCTATCGGAAGTTTACTAATGGGACGTTATGCGGATCGGCACGGACGCCGGGCAGCATTAACACTTTCGATTACGGTTATGGCCGGTGGTTCTTTAATTATTGCCTGTACACCGAGTTATGAAAGCATCGGGATTATGGCGCCTATTATTTTAGTTCTTGCTCGTTTATTACAAGGATTATCACTTGGCGGAGAGTACGGAACTTCCGCAACGTATTTATCTGAAATGGCTAGTAGTGGTCGCCGTGGTTTTTATTCAAGCTTCCAATATGTAACGCTCGTTGCTGGACAGATGGTTGCGTTAGGCGTTCAAATTGTTCTTCAGCAATTACTAAGCGAACCAGATATGAAAGCTTGGGGATGGCGTATTCCATTCATTATTGGGGCGATGGGCGCAGTAGCTGTATTATGGCTTCGCCGCACGATGGATGAATCAGAGCAATTCTCAAACATAAAATCACAAAAACGCGAAAGCGCAGGAACCATTAGCGCTCTTATGAAACATCCGAAAGCAGTATTAACAGTAGTCGGCCTAACACTCGGAGGCACTGTTGCATTCTATACGTACACAACATATTTACAAAAGTTCATGGTAAACACAGTCGGCCTTCCGAAAGAAATTGTAAGCTGGATTAACTTTGTCGCACTACTTATTTTCGTCGTACTTCAACCAATTGCAGGACTATTATCCGATAAAATTGGACGCCGCCCACTATTAATGGCATTCGGTATTCTCGGAACATTACTAACGGCACCAATCTTCTTCTTCATGGAAAAAACGACAGAACCAATCGTAGCATTTTTACTCATGATGGTCGGTCTCATTATCGTTACTGGTTACACATCGATTAACGCAATTGTAAAAGCAGAACTCTTCCCAACCGAAATTCGCGCACTTGGCGTAGGTTTACCATATGCACTAACCGTTGCGATATTCGGAGGAACTGCTGAGTTCATCGCATTATGGCTAAAGAGTATCGGAATGGAATCACTATTCTACTTCTACGTAGCTGGATGTATCGCCATCAGCTTTATTACGTATTGGCGTATGGATGAGTCATCGAAGACTTCGCAGATTGAGGCGGAGCTTGGTGGTGGGGATACATTAGTTAATAATAAATCTAGCTAAAATTATAAAAGGGTATGTATTCTATGATTTTCATTTATCTGAACTAGATTTTAAATACTTTATCTGAAAGAGTGCCAAGATGGTATATGTGAGTTTGATTTTTTGGGGATTTCTACGGTTAAGCTAAAGATGGGCATAGGGTAGCATCAAGATTTTGCGGATTTACAACATTAAGGATCTATCAATAGGATTTACTCTATTGATAGATCCTTAACTGATTTTACTTCAAATAAGGCTTGCGAGTATCTCTTATGACTTCTCAAAAGATGGTTCTATTGCAAAGTTTCTTAACAGATAGAAAATGAGATGTTTACAGATGAATGTTATGCAACTTCAAGTGATTTTTGTAATTGCCGTTCCTACATGGAATAACATAGATATCCAGAAATTTGATACTGAAATCTAGGATATTCATAAATACTTCGTCTATGCTTCTAAATCCATTTCACCTTCATTTTAATCGTATTACTTAATAGTGATGTGCATTCCTATTAAAACTAATATAGAAATAACATCAATACACTTGTAACAATTCCGACCCAAATGCAGAGAATGAAACAATAACCCATGATATCTTTAATTTTCAATCCCAGTACTCCTAAAAGAGGTAGTGCCCAGAATGGCTGAATCAAATTTGTCCATGCGTCCCCCCAGCCTACCGCCATAGCAATAGTAGCCGGATCTACACCTAACTTCAATCCTGCCGGGACCTGCAGTGGCCCTTGTAAAGCCCATTGTCCCCCGCCGGATGGTGCCAATAAGTTCACCAAACCCGCTGACCAATATGTAAATATATCAAATGTATCCTTTGACGCAATGGATGCCATCCATTCAATGATTGAGCTTCCCAATCCTGAACTACCTAAAACAGCGATAATCCCCGCATAAAATGGAAACTGTAGGATAATTGGAGATATGGATTGCGCAGCTTCTTTGAATCCTTGTGCAAAGTTGCCAAGAGAACCATGCAGGAGCAAACCAAGTGACAAGAAAAACAAATTAATGATATTTAAATCTAAACTATGACCGTTTATGAATTCATAAACACAATACAACGTGCCGATTACGCCTAATACTATTCCTAAAACGGGTGTCCATTCCAGTTTTTCCGCAGGAGTTAATTTTTTTTGAGCAGGTTTTACAAAAGAATTTGTATCTGTTTCGAGTGCTTTATACCTGATAATCCCACTTTTTGGAGCCATAAGTACAATAATAATTGGCATCGTGATGAATAGAGCGAAAAAAATAATTAGAGTAGAATAACTAAAGATTGTTTGTGAGGTAGGAATAATTCCAATCATATCTATAAGAAAATGATCCTTTGTGGCAATTGTCAGGCCAATAGAACTAGAGAGACCTGCGCTATATAAGGCTGTCGGAGCATAAGCAGCTGCTACAAGTAATGGAAAATGTGCATTCGGATTCTTTTTCGCCACTTCCTTCGCAATGATCGCTCCCACAACTACAGCTAGTCCCCAATTGATATAGTATGCAATTGCACTAATCAAAAATGTCATCGTATAAGCCTTTTGAGGTGTATCGGCCAACTTTGCAACGGACTGCAAACCTCTATTAATAAACGGGACAGAAGCTAGCGTCATTCCTGTAACCATTAGCAATACCATTTGCATTGTAAACGTTAAATAAGTCCAAAATCCATCCCCCCAAGATTTTACGATCTTGTACGGATTTGAGGGATTCATCAACAAAGCTATAATGAAAGTAAATAAAGTAAGCAGCACAGCAATAACAAAGGCATCCGGGACATATTTCTGAGACCATCTCGAAAATACATTTGCACACCGTGTAAGCAATGATTCTTTCTTTCCTGGCTCTGTATTTGTCTCCAATAAGGAATGTTTCATAAATATTCTCCTTTCTAAATTTTAATAAGGGAACTATAAATATCATTCCACAAAAGAAAATAAAACCCTTTTGCACTTGTAAATTCTTCTCCTACTAGATTTAATGAAGTTTTTCATCTCTATCTGCTATTTCCACCTCTTAATCCGCTTCTATGTTTATACTAGAAAAATTCAATTTTTATGCATTCTTCATACATCCCTCATGTACTCCTGTCCTCTATATCTTATGTTAATAATTACTTGTCACAATTCTTCCAAACAAGATCCATTAACACAGAAGAACCCAACCCCTACAAAAAAAGACCACCAAAAGGCAGCCCCCCAATCAAAACTCAATCCTATTCCCCACTCCCTGCTTCACCGCTTTCTCATACAAATACTTCGCAACAATAATATCCACCACTGCCAAACCAACCGATTTGAAAACAGTAATCTCTTCATCGCTTTCGCGGCCTGCTTTTTCCCCGCTTATAATTTGACCAAGTTCGGCGTGGATGTCGCTAGCTTTGAATAAATCTTCTTGTATCGGAACTTGAAGATCACCCGTTTCTTCTAATGCTGCCTCTTTTGATTCGATTACTACTTTTGTTGCGCTTACGATGGCGTGGGATGGTAGTTCTTGCATGCTTGGTCTGAATGAGCCGACGGCGTTTACGTGGACGCCTTTTTGTAGTTTTTCTGAGAAGACTGGTGTGGATGCGGTCGTAGTTGTGACGATGATGTCTGCTTCGCTTATTGCTTCATTTGGATTTGTATGAACATAAGCAGGTTTACCAAATTTCTCTTGTATATATTGCGCAAATGCATACGCTTTTTCTTCTGTTCGATTGTATAAAATGACTTTTTCAATACCTCTAACCGCAAATACAGCTTCGGCAATTCCTTTCGCCTGTTCTCCGGTCCCGATAATACATAAAGTTTTTGCGTTATGACGAGCTAAATGTTTTGTCGCTACTCCTGATAAGGCGCCTGTTCGAATCATCGTTAAGTACGATCCTTCTAAAAGTGCAAGCGGTTCTCCCGTTTGAAAGTCTGATAGCATCACAATCCCGTTTATCGTTTTCTTTCCTATCTTTTTGTTCTCGGGGACTACTGTTACTACTTTTAAGCCAAGTGCCTCAAGTCCTTCCGCTACTGAAGGCATAATTAATGCCGTATTTTTCTCATTCGCAAATGGCAGTGAAGTACGTATTGGTGTGATCGTTCTTTCTGCGGAAAATTCTTGTAAAGCAAGCGCCGCGTATTCAATGACTTCGTTCATATTTACTAAGTTTCGTTGTTCGTTCGCGCTTATAACTAGCATATCTTTCCACCTCCTCCTCTTATCCTAACAAAAATCCCCGATTCAAATCATCTCTCGGGTCTACAACGAACTGATGAAACCCTGTAATAAATGCATGCCCCGTTACTTTCGGAACGACAGCTTCATATGTATGTACCGCTGTTACCGACAATACTTCCCCTTCGAATTTTCCGTCAGTAATGCATTCGTGGACGAAAATTTCTCCCTTTTGCAAGGCATCTTTTTCAAAAAGGGTTGCGATTCTTGCGGAAGTTCCTGTGCCGCAAGGAGAGCGATCTACTTGTCCGTCAGCAAAAATTGTTACATTTCGTAAAGTTGCGTCTTCCCCCTTCGGTTCATCTGAGAAAATAACGCCGTATATTCCTTTTAAACCTTCTTCAAGCGGATGCTTTACTTCCATTCGGCTCTCAATGTAGTGCTTAATTTTACCGCCCCAAGTTTGAATAGCAGATAAGTCTTTGAAATCGACTTTCAAACCAAATTCTTTACTATCCACTACAGCATAAAAAGCTCCGCCAAATGCGATATCTACTTGAAATTCATAGTCATCTATTTTAATAGGAACGTCTTTTTTGTATACAAATGAAGGAACGTTTTCAAATGATACGGACTCTACTTCGCTCCCGTTATATTTTGCGTACGCAACCACTTCCCCAGCAGGGCTATCAATAATGAACTTTTGTTTTTCACCTGTCACTTCAAACATACCTGTTTCAATTCCGACTGTAATAACAGCAATAATGCCGTGCCCACACATCGTACTCCAGCCTTCATTGTGCATAAATAATACACCAAAATCAGCGTGAGCACTTGCTGGTGGTGTAATGATACAACCGTACATGCCGTGATGCCCTCTCGGTTCATACATAAGAACCTCACGAAGATGATCCAAATGTTCCATACAGTATGCACGTCTTTCTAACTGCGTTTCTCCTTTTATTTCTGGCACGCCGCCTGTAATAATTCGAAGTGGTTCCCCAGCTACGTGCGCATCAATTGTCGTGTACACTTTGCTAACCTTCATTTCTATCTCTCCCCTATATGTTGATACTATTTCCTTTGCAAATATCATGCCAACGCATAGGCGATAAATTTGTATACATTGTTTAAAAAAGCATACACTACTGTCTATTTTTTTATACACGATCCGTAAGCTATTTTATGGAACACCTTGATACAACCAGGCTTATTATTTTCAATGGAAAGTTACTTCCACCCCCAACATATACTGTTCAAAAGCAAAAAGGAAGTGATCCAATGTACTACGGAACAAAAGGCTGGTACGTAGCTGAACTAAAGAAATTAGGCGTGCGCTATCATGAAGGACGCAAACTAGAAAGTTACCGCGGGCATATCTTACGCAATTTACTAACTGCAGAACAAGAAAAAACAAAAGAAAAGTAATTTACTAACAAAGCGATATCGAACGATTCTCGAAATATATCAACGATTTTTCAAATATATCGACGATTCGACATGGGATATCGACTTATCGACAAATTCCAACAAACAACACCCACAAACTGCCAACTAATCACACATCAATACAAAGCAAAAAAAGGTCACCCAAACGGGTGACCTTCCTTTCTTATTCACAAACAAGAATTTGTCTAGAAAATGATCCTTTTCTTGTGATACAGCGATCTGTAATTTCGAATCCTGCTTCATGGATCATGTCGTCCATCGTTTCCATCGTGACAACGACTACCTTTTTAGCGATGCGGCGCGCGCTTGAAAGAATCGAGAATTGGTCTTCTGGTGTTGCGTGAGTGAATAAATCATACGGCATATCGATAATGGCAACGTCGTAGTTCTCAGTAATTTCTTCAATTGGGCCTTTTGTTACTGTTCCTTCAAACCCGAAATGCGCGATGTTTTTTCTCGTTCCAAGAACCACAAGTGGATTTATATCTCTACCAACGATATTAATCCCCATAGAAAGTGCTTCTACTACTACTGTTCCAATGCCGCAACACGGGTCAATTGCTCGTACTCCCTCTGGATTAGGCACCGCAATATTTGCAACTGATCTCGCAACACGTGTACTAAGAGAAGTCGAATAGCTATGCGGTTTTTTTATGTGATGATACCAAACTGGTTCACTTTCTACATAGTGCCCGAAGTACCAGCGTCCTCCAAGAGGAACAATCCCGAATACACGCTCTGGATTACGAACATCAGCTTCTCCTTCAATATGCATGCCAAGGTCTCGTTCAATCAGACGTCTTTCCCCATATTCAATTTTATTCTCTCCAACCAGGTCATTGATTTTAACGAAGATAACTTTAAACGACGCCCCCGCCAAATCAATTTGTTCCACTTGTTTTAGAATACTCTCTAGGTCGTCTCCTTCATACATAACCTCAACGCGCTCTTTAATAAACGCACTTCTACTCGGTTCAATTTTGACATTACTTTTCAGAATATTAACGTGAGACTCCATTCCAAAGAACGAGCGCATTTCCAAGTAACATAAAGCACGCTCCTCCTCGCGAAATGCATACGTATATATACATGCAGGTGTTTTACTATGATTATTCAATCTATGATCATCCTCTATCGTTTAAAATTGTTATGATTACAATTGCTACAATACTTTTCGTATAAAATTAAATGATATCACATGCCGGAAATAAAGAGAAACGTTAATAAATAAAAGAGACTGCCTGT
>NZ_JBBBBL010000032.1:0-29072 GCF_037120585.1 Bacillus sp. CCNWLW194
GTTTTTCGACGTACAGTGAATTACAAAAATTATTTATAGTTGCATAATAGTTAGTGAGAAATTTCTCATCTCATTTGGATGTTAAGAAACTTTGCAACAGAACCTGGATTTTTCCATGCAATCAGTTATGAAAAATTATGAGAGAATATGTATATTAATTTATTATTAGTTTCCAGTACTAGTATAATTTCTGATTCCATACTTCCAAAATCTATAGGCAACTATAAAAGATAATATAGCTATGAGAGGAGTCAATACTCCGATGTGTATGAAACCTTTATCTTCAATTATATAAGAAGCTGGATAGAAAGCTGTAAAACCGTATGGAATAATCCAAGTTATAACAAAGGTAATGTACTTATTATAAATATTAATTGGATATTGAGCATACTCATTTAATTGAAACACGGATGAAGTAAGAGCTAAACTATCCACTATCCAGAAGGAAAAACTAATGAAAAATAAGTTAATAGATATAAAGATTATACCACTAGAAATAATCATTAATAGTAAAAGTAGAATTATACTAAAGTTAAACTGGAGACCAATTTCCTTCGATGAAATAAATAAAATTATTCCTCCAACAATAATCTGTCCTAAGCCATCTTGCTGAACTCTTTCTGAAACTAATTGAAAAAGTGGATTAACTGGTCTTAATAATAATCGGTCAAAATCTCCGGTTTTTATGTACCCCCAACCTAGTGTCCATAGATTATCAAAAAATATATGATGAATGGATCTCCCGAGGTAAGCTACAGCATAAATAAATAACATTTCATAAAAATTCCAGCCATTTAATTTCTCAATATGGCTAAAAATAATCTGTAAGAAGAAGATTGCAATTAGTTGCTGCATTATTATAGAAGCACTGCCGATTAAGAAGTCAATTTTATATTCCATAATAACTTTGATATGTTTTTTAAAATATTGAAGATACAGAGAACTATATCTTATAATTTTTTTAAACAAATTATTAACCTCCAAATATTGTTATTTTTCTAATTGACAACATCCAAACAATTCTAACTATAGAGAATAGTAATATTAACCATAAAAATTGGGAAAGTAAACAATTAATTGATTCGTGAGTGTTAAACTGACCAACATAAATTGAAACCGGAATAAAAATCATATGCTTAAAAGGTAAGTAATCCCCAATTATTTGAAACCATTGAGGAAAAAGAGTTAATGGTACTAATGCTCCAGAAAAGAATTTTATAATTGAATCTCTTAATATTTTTATTCCCCAGGTATTTGTAGTCCAGAAGGCTAATATCCCAATTAATAAGTCTAATTGTGTACCTATTAGTACACCAAATAATGCACTTATTAAAAATAAAAATAATGAAACGGGGGAACCAGGCAATTCGACTCTTAATACAAGCACAGAGATAAGAAACATTGGAAAAGAGATCCTTATAAGGTTAGAAATTTTAAATCCAATATCGAGACTTACAAGCTTATCTAAATAGTGATATGGCTTAAGTAGCTCATTTGCAATTTCTCCATTTTTAATTCCTCTGGACAAGTTATTACCTACACCTGACACATAGCTCTCCAGCATTAGAGCAATAATTACATAGGTAATCATTGTAGAAAAATTCATTTCGTTAATTGTAGAGCGATTAGCATATACTGCTTTCCAAAAATAAAATAATAGAAATACTTTTAGAATTCCAGAGCACATACTTGTCCAATGCAAAGAAATATATGCAATATCAACCTTTATTTGAGATTTTGCTAATTCCCAATATTTTCTCACTGTTCTGCACTCCCATTATATATGTCTTGAACGACCCTGCCTATATCAGGTTCGGTAATTGTGAAATCTGATATTTCATATTTATTCATGAAATTTAATAGAATAGTTTGTGAAGAGACTTTTGTATTATTATAGTGAACTTTTATCGAATTGGTTCTGATTTCATATTCAACCAATCCCTCGAATTCACTTGGATATATAAAGTTATCTTCTATATTTTCTATCTCCATTTCTATTACACGATTATATTGAGAGTTGTTTTTTAAATTTTTTATATCGCCATCATATATAATAGCTCCTTTATCAATTATTATAACTCTGTTACATAATACTTCGATGTCCTGCATATCATGGGTGGTTAGAATTATAGTTGTCTTTTTTTTCTGATTTATATAACTTATAAAGTCTCGAATTTTCTCTTTAACGCTTACATCTAATCCAATTGTGGGCTCGTCTAGGTAAACAATTTTTGGATTATGAAGAAAGCATGAAGCAAGTTCACATCTCATTTTCTGTCCTAAGGATAGCTGACGTACGGGCTTATCTAGTAAATCATTAAGGTTCAATATTTCTATAAAGTGATTCAAATTTTTATTGTATTCTTCCTCAGGTATTGCATAAATATGCTTTAAAAGCTCGAAAGATTCGCGGATGGGAATGTCCCAGTATAATTGTGTTCTTTGCCCGAATACTGCCCCAACCTGCTGTGCATTTTTTTTTCTATTTTTATACGGAATGATACCATTAACTAATATTTCCCCGTCATCAGGTGTAAGTATTCCACTCATCATTTTAATTGTTGTGGATTTTCCTGCTCCATTTGAACCAATGTAGCCAACTATCTCTCCCTCTGAAATTGAAAAATTAATATTATTAACCGCATGTACTAATTCATATTTTGGATTATACAAGGCTTTTATAGCACCTCTTAATCCAGGTTCCTTTTTAATAACTTTATATTTCTTTGATAGATTTTTAATCTTTATCAAAAAAACACCCCCCATTCCAAATTTATCAATTTAATAAATATCTTGACAATTATTATCTTAATAAATAAAATTAATTTATGCAATCGCTTTCTTAAATTGATGTAAGGATTCTTAACCATCGTTATGGAAAATAATCCGGATTTATATCATTGGTGAAGGGATGAATGCCCATGTATTACTATTCTATCAAGATTGACGAAGAAAAAGACTATTTTTAACTATAAGAGGAAATTGGTTATTAAATGATTTATTCATTTTTTTGACTAATAGCGAAAACGTTTGCTTTAATTATCGCTAAATAACTAATCGTCTCATGTTAAGAGCTTGTCGTTTTTCTGTTACGATTAGGTTGCATAGGGATACTATTTAATCAAATCTTATAGCGTTTTTTAAAATTCAAAATAATAGTTATTTTTTAGAAGTCTTTATGAAAAAACATGAAGAGAATTCAAATTTCTATTATCTTGGATTTTAGGGATAGAGGTGGTGAATTCAGATTTTTTATGAAGTTTAAAAAAATGTTGTTCGTAGTTTATGAGCTACGTTTGTACTGGTAAGAATTTTTTCGATAAAAGATTAGTCTTTATTGAAAGCCCTTTCCACTTTGAGGGGGCTATAAATGAAAAAACTTTAAATTAACGCTCTATTATATTTGAAATCAGATTTATATTATTTTTTACTAGTGTCAAAATAATAAGCTCGAAAGATTTTGTGTTTGTTATTTTTAATAGTTACATCTAAGTATTAATGGATAGGAAGGGTGTTTATGAAAAAAGAAACGTTCACATTAAAAGGATTTAAATTTGCGGCATTTGATTTAGATGGAACTATAGTAAATGAAAGAGGTGAAATTAGTCAGAACATTGAGAAGGCAATTTTGAAATTGAGAAAATCAGGAATAACACCAATAATAGCCACAGGAAGGGTTCTGCAATCTTACAAAAATCTATTTTCTTCAAATAGATATAATAAACTATTTCATAACAAAATAGTTTGTCATGATGGAAACATTCTCTATGAGGAAGGAAAAATTACGATACTTAAAAAAATTGATTTGGATTTTTTTTGGAGTATTTTCTATTCATTAAAGAGCAGTGCTGACTTCGTTGTAATTAATAATGGAGAGTGTTTTGCAGAGACAAAATCTGCTGCGCTTAAATATAGTATGGTTTATAGAATAAACAGATCTCAAATAATTGTAAAATCTTTTGATGAAATTAATTTGAATGGACTTAGTAATGTATATGTTTTTCCTAAAGACAAAGATAAACAAATTTCAATAAATTATTTTAGTAATTATAATGTGAAACCTATATCGTACTTAAATGCATTTAAAATAACACCGAATGTTAATAAGGCAGATGGACTAATAAAACTTTTAGCAACAGATTTTCATGAGAAAAATTTAGAAAAGGTTATTGCGTTTGGTGATGGAGAAAATGATGTGCAAATGTTAAACAATTGTGCAATTGGAATAGCGGTACAAAATAGTCACCCAGCAGCAATTAACTGTTCTACGTACAGTATTAACATTCCGATTGAAAAATTTATTGAAGAGAATTTAGTTGAAGGGACTGATAGTACTGAAATTAGAGTATGAATTAATAATATTGTTAACAAAACAGGATTTAAATGAAAGTGAGATTAATAGACTAAAGGAATTATTAGGGAGCCACTTAGAGTGGGATAGAATAATTGGACTCTTATATATTCACAGGGTGTTAGGAATTGCATGGTTAAACTTAAAAAAATACTATTCTCAAGATGAAAAAAATAGATGTGCTATGCCTAGATTATTTAAACTCTTAAATGAATCATATAATGCGCAAAAAGAAAAATTTTCCGAACAATTAGAGTATACATATCAGGTATGTAAGGCTTTAGAAGATAAAAATATTCGATATGTAGTACTAAAGGGGGTTTCATTATCAGGAATAATTTATAAAGATGGTGGCCTAAGGGATTTTAATGACAATGATATATTGATTCACCCTAATGATTTAGATAGGGCAAAAGAAGAAATTCTTTCCCTAGGATATGTACAAGGAAACGTTAAACACCATATTAAAATTGTAAAGCCAACTAGGCGAGAGTTATTGATTAGAAGGATGAATTCTCATGAAGTAATTCCATTAGTAAAGGATATATCAAAGGATAGTATGTTGGCAGCTCACCATGTCATTGATCTTCACTTTTCGGTTAATTTAATGACGAAAAACCATAATGAGGATATCGTTGAAAAATTCTTAAATCATAGGATAAAAGAAAAAATCCAAGGGAAGATGATATATTCACTTGATTATAATGATATGTTTATCTTTTTATGTGAACACTTTTATAAAGAAGCTAAGTCAGTTAGAGATTTAAATATGTATAAAGATTTATTGCTATATAAAATATGTGATATATATCACATATTGCTTAATAAAAATCTTATAAACTGGAATACCATTGTTTCAACCATTGAGGAGTATGAAATGGAAAAACAAGTTGAGTTTGCTTTAACTTATGTAAAAAGGATTTTTAAATGTGATATTTCTCCGTTACTTAATAAAAATAGCTACAATGAAGATTTTGATATTGTTTATCAATACGATAGCGAAGAAGTTGCTTATAAGCATAACGCTAATCAAGAGCTAGTTGATAGAGTATTTGATATAAGTAGACCGAGAATGATTAATGAAATAAATAAGTAATTAACTAAATAATTAATGGGTGATATAGTGGAATTTATACACGATTTATTAGATATAAAAAGTGGGAATTTATTTTTTCATACAGATGATGATACAGTTAATGTTTCAGAATTAAGAAAGAATGCAAAGAGAACAGCAGCTTTACTAAAATCATATAAATTACAACCCGGCGATAGAGTATTAATAATGTTAGAAAATAGTATAGAGCTAATTCAACTCATATTTGGTACTTCAATGGCTGGGGGAAGTGTTGTTGTTGTTAATCCAGACACCTTAACAGAGAATGTTGAGTATATTATAAATGATTGCAAACCAAAATATATCATATCATCATTCGTTGATAAATTCAATTATTACAATAAGGGAATTAAAATTATTTCTTTAATGGAATATAAACAGGATATTCAGTTTTATTCACAGGGAATTAATTTGAATTTTTGTCACAAATATATTACTCGATCTAAAAATGATGAGGCCTTATTAATATATACTTCGGGGAGTACAGGGAAGCCAAAAGCTGTTATATCATCTCATAAGCAGGTGATATTCTGTACAAAAGCTATCTCTAAGGAATTAGATATGGGAAACAGTGATGTAATTGGTTGTTTACTCCCACTTTCATTTGATTATGGACTTTATCAAGTGTTTTTAGCTCTAATTTCTGGTGCTGATATATGTTTAGGTAATACTAAAGATGCAGGGATACAATTGTACAATTTTTTGAATAAATGGAAAATTACAGTTTTTCCATCAATGCCTCATTTAACTAATGGTTTAATTAGAATATTAGAAAAAAGAAAGGGTACTTTAAGTATTAAAAAAATAACGAATACAGGTGAGAGTTTACCTAGTAGTTTAATTGAGAAAATTAGAAGGTTAATTCCTGATAGTCAGATATATCTTATGTATGGACTTACAGAATGTAAGCGTGTATCAATACTTAACCCAAAAGATATTAGTACGAAAATATCATCAGTTGGTAAGCCATTAGAGGGAACACATTGTTTTATTGTAAATGAAAACAATGAACTATTACCATCAGGGGAAATAGGGGAACTTGTAGTAGTAGGTCCTAATGTAATGGAGGGGTATCTGAATCAAAGTGAATTGACAAAAATGCGATTTAGACATAATTTACCCTTTACAAAAGATCGAGCCTTGTTTACTGGGGATTATTTCCATATGGATGGTGATGGATATTTATATTTTCATGGAAGACGGGATGATCAATTTAAACAAAGTGGGTATAGATTAAGTTCCATAGAAATCGAAGAAGCGGTAAACAAAATCCCTTATGTAGAGAGAGGGATATTAATAACACCAAATAAAAAAATAAAAAAATCCATTTTATATGCAAAAACGAATAAAGACATATCTTATGTTAACGAACAATTAAAGATGAAATTAGAGAGATACAAGTTACCTCAAATTATAGTAGTAGTTAAAGAGTTTCCACTTAATATAAATGGAAAGGTTGACAAAAACAAGCTTATAGAATCTTACTTAGGAGACGAAACTAATGAAATTTTATAAAGACTTGGTTGCGATTTATGGAAGTCCTTTATATATTTACGATTTACATAAAATTACAACTGCGTATAAAAGATTAAAAAGTTATTTACCGGATAGTAGTAAGATATTTTATTCATTAAAGGCAAATCCTAATCCTGAAGTAGTAAATCATATAATTAAGTTAGGATGCTATGCAGAAGTATCATCTATTAGAGAATTAGATACAGCTCTTGAAACAGGGTTGTCAGCGGATAAATGTTTATATACAGGTCCTGGTAAATCTAATGATGAGATTAATTGTGCAATAGAAAAAGGGGTTAATCATTTTTCCGTAGAATCGCTAGATGAGTTGGCAATTATTAGCGGTTTATCGTTGAGTAAACAGAAGAAAATAAGAATTACCTTAAGGATTAATCCTGAGATTCAAGCTTCGAGTGCAAGTATAAACATGACGGGCGTTTCTTCTCAATTTGGATTTGAAGAAGAACAATTGAATTCTGAAGAATTAAGTAAATATAGAAATAAGTTCATTCTTATTGAAGGATTCCATATATATAATGGCTCTAATTTTGATAGTAGTGAAAAATTATTGAACAATTTCAAATCAGCAATACTTACAGTAAAACGAATTAGTAAAAAATTAGATATTGATTTAAAGTTTGTTGACCTAGGCGGAGGATTTTCGGCACCGTATGGCAAGATTGGTGATTTAACAAATTATTCAGATGTAACAATTCAACTAAAAGAAATGATAAATAAAGAATTTGATAAAGAAGTTGAAATCGCTTTCGAAACAGGACGTTATCTAACTGCTACCTCGGGTGTAATAATTGGAACTGTACAAAGTTTAAAAAGAAGTAAAGGAAGTAATTTTTGTGTGATTGATTTTGGTATTAATAGTTTAGGAGGGATGAGTGGATTACGAAGGCTTCCTTCATCTAGTTTTAATATAATTCCGCTAGATAAATATAATGAAGAAAAGATTGAAACTACTCTTGTCGGACCATTATGTACACCGTTAGATTATATAAATAAAAAGGCATATTTGCCCCGTTTTAGTAGGGGAGATAATTTTTACATTCCTAATGTAGGAGCTTATGGATTAACAGCGAGTCTAATAGGTTTCCTTAGTAGAGATTTACCAAAAGAAATAATTGTTGAAAACGAAAAGGTACACCTGGTTTTTGAAAATAAATTAATATCAAGGAGAGATAATAATGAAAAATATATTTATACAGGTGTTAAATAATTATTTAAGTGATGATGTAAGTAATAATTTTGAAACTACCCTAAAAGATATGGGATTGGATTCTATGGCTTCTATTGAGTTACTTTTAGAATTAGAAGATCAATTTGACATTGTGTTTCCAGATGAACTTTTAACTGAGGAAACATTTTCGACAGCAAAAACATTATGGGAATCAATAAACAAATTAACCCCTGATAAGGCAGGATGTTAAATGGAGAATCCTAAATTATTTGATAAAGATTTAACAACTGTTTTAGGGGTCATATCAAAGAATGCAAGAAAAATAGATAAAGGTATATTTCCGATAGAGAACATTGAGCTGTTAAAAAAAAATAAACTAATGAGTATGATCATGTATGGAAATAGTCAACAAAGAAAAGAGAGTATACTCAGATGTTCTAAGCTAGTTCAAGAAATAGGAGAGCATTGTCTGTCCACATCTATGATTTATGGAATGCACTGTCAACAATTATTTACACTTTTAAATATTGAAGAGACTCCATTCAAAAAAATGTTATTAAAAAGTATTTGTGATAATCAAAGTTATATTGCTTCAGTAACATCTGAATATGGAAAAGGAGGGCATCTTTTAACCTCTACAAGCCCAATAGAGTGGTTAAATGAAAACATAATTCTTAATAGAAGAGCACCCGTAGTAACAGGTGGAGCATTTGCCGATGGGTATTTAATTACTATGAAAAAATCAATTAACTCTAATGAAGATGATGTTACTTTAGTGTTTGCTTTCAAAGATGAGATTCAGAGTGAAGTGAAAGGAAAATGGTCTTCTCTTGGAATGAGAGGCACCCAAAGTATCCCTATGAAGTTCCATGGAATATTAAGTGAAGACAGGGTCTTAAATTCTATCTCTTTCAAAGAGATTGCAAAATTTTATATGATTCCAATTGGTCATATCATGTGGGCTTCAAGTTGGCTGGGTTCAATAAAAAGTGCCTTTAAACGTTTTATTCGTATAATAAGAAAAGATAAAACAAAAAGGGATTCTGAAATTATTTTAAGTAAAATCTCTGAGATAAGATTGTTGATAGACACCGTTGATATTTATCTAAAATCAACTATTGAAAAATTCATTCAATATTTAGAAGAAGATAAGAGTCAAATGGATTGGAATAGCTTTAGTATTCAAATAAATAATTTGAAAATAATTTCATCAGAAAATTTGTATAAAGCAATTAATGAGATTGTGGAAGTATCTGGTATGTATTATGGTTATCAGCAAATAGAGGAAATAAATTTTGAGAGAACTTTAAGAGATTTAAGATCAGCTTCTATAATGTTTCATAATAATCGTCTTAAAGGGATAAATGGTAAGTTATCATTATTTAATTCAGAAATTAATTA
Source organism: Bacillus sp. CCNWLW194 (assembly GCF_037120585.1). Taxonomy (NCBI): domain Bacteria; kingdom Bacillati; phylum Bacillota; class Bacilli; order Caryophanales; family Bacillaceae; genus Bacillus; species Bacillus sp. CCNWLW194. The sequence continues at coordinate 9,571 of NZ_JBBBBL010000032.1, forward strand.
GAATAGGAGAATTCAATGATAAAAATATATACACAGATATCAGGTGAATGGGAGAACCCCTATTTAGAAGAAGAATATGTAGATTATCTTAAAAACACTATTAAAAAGATTGAAACTTATAGCTATAATGGTGCATTGATTTATTATAATCACAATGTAATGGACCCTTGGATTTTAGTATCAAAAGTATTAGAGTTATCAAAAAAAATTGTACCTGTAGTGGCTGTACAGCCTTATGCAATACCACCATATAGTTTGGCGAAAATTATAAAATCCTTAACAGTTCTGTACAATAGGAAAATTAATATTAATTTAATTGCAGGTGCTTCTAAAAGTGAATTAGAACAAACAAACGAATTAATGATACATGATGAAAGATATAAGCGATTGAAAGAGTATAAGGAAGTATTAGAATATTGCCTAACTCAAAACACACCCCTTTCCTATAATGGACAATACTATAATTATAAGGATTTATATGTTAATTCTAAAATTAGCTTTGATCTCATGCCCGAGTTTTTTGTTTCAGGTTCATCAGAAAGTGGAGTTGAGGTTGGGATAGAGATTGGTGATGTTATTATAACTCATCCCGAGCCAATATCACTTTTTTTAGAGAATAATAAAAAGTCATTGAGTTCTTTAAAAAGTAATGGAATAAGAATTGGAATCATAGCTCGAGATACAGCCCAAAAAGCATGGGATATTGCAGTAAGTAGATATCCTCAAACTAGGGAAGGGAAAATTAAAACCATTATGAGGGCAAAAAGTGAAAATACTTGGAGTAGAAAAATAGCAAAATTAGCGCTCAATGGAGATATTTACGACAAGGTATATTGGACAGGGGCATTTAAAACGGGAGGATCATCTTATCCGCTTCTAGTAGGGGATTATGATGAAGTAGCAAATTATTTACAAAGCTATGTTGATGCTGGGGTAGAGACTTTTATACTAGGTGGAATAGATACAAAAGAAGATTATTTTCATAGTAGTGTAGTTTTTAAAAAATTGTTGCAGAGATAAGAACATTTTCTGTATTACTTTTAGAATGAATATGTCGGTAAATCTTTAATCATTATTTGTTGACTTAGGATTAAATAGTATGGTGATTACGAAAGGATACAAATCCCTTTTCGTTCTAATGCATACGAATTACAAAAAAATACATTAGTTGTTATTTATGAATTGGGCAATATCTATACAATTAATTTATTAATTTGTAAAAATCCTTCTAATTAGATACAAGGCAAAGTGAAATAGTATTGCACTTTTGTTTTTGCAGTCAATTATTTTATTAGGAGTGACTAAATTGAAGGTCATTTTAATAGTGGTGATAGCGTTTGAAATATTTCTCCTTTTTAGAGCGGGATATAATCTTAGAAGAATTAATTATTATTTAAGGGGAGACAATAAAGCTGTAAAATTGATAAACGGGAAAATTTATATATTATTACCGTGTCATAAAGAATATGAGATGCTTGGATCCACGTTGGAGTTTTTTCATAAATTCACTAAAGAACATAGTAATGTCAAGGTGATAATTATAACTGGACGTGAATATGAAAATGGGAAAATAATAAAAGAAGATTCATATACTAGATTAAATAAAATCTTGGAAGATAAACAATTTGACAATATAAGTATATTGTTTGATACCAATAAAGAGAGTACTAAAGCAGCTAAGTTGAATTATGCGGTAAAACAAATTTCTAGTGATGAACTAAATAGTAACACATATATTGGAGTTTATGATTTTGATGCTAAACCCCATAATATGACGTTAAATTGGATAATTGATGATATTGAAAGAAGGGTAAAAGAAAAAAGTAAATTGCCTTCTATATATCAACAAATTCCGATTATTTTAAATGGTTTTAATTATAAACGTCTTTTTGTAAGTATTTATTCAATATGGCATATACGTCGATCTTTAGGAATCGAAGGAATGCCATTAATCTTTAAAGATAGTTTAAAGAAAATACAGTATTGTATGGGATCAGGTATGTTTATTAAATACCAGGACTTAGTTGAATTAAATGGTTTCCCGGTTTATTCAGATGATATTGCATTAGGATATAAATTGTTTATTCGTAATAAGAAAGAAGTTGTTGTGCCACATGTCAATTCAGTCTATGCAACGACTTCCTTTAGTCAATGCAAAAAGCAACATTTAAAAATATACCATGGTCTTTTTAAGTTTTGGGAAATACTAAGAGAGTACGAACAAGAATTTGGCCAGCTACCAATTTCAAAGAAAATTGCTATGTCTGTAAGGGTGCTTTTTGATGTATTTAATGAATGGTTAGAATGTGGAGTTCTGTTTTTATGTTTAGTTGGTCTATTTTCAAATCCATTGTACTTACTTTCTTACTATATTTCATTTTCAATTGTATTGGCTGTATATATGTTTTTCTTCTTGTTTATTAAGAAAAAACAATGTAGAACCCAAATACCTTTGTTTTCAACAAAATGTATATACTTTTTAATTGGAGGGTTTACTAGCATATTATTTAGATTTTATTCTTTAACTTTATACTTTTTTAAAAGAAAAAAAATAAAATCATTATTTTTTGAGAGTACTTCTAAAAAAATAAAATAGGAAAAGCTAGTGTATTTGTAAGAATGAATTAAAAAATGAATAGTATTGAGTTAACTAGTTTAAAAAGATAGAAGTGAATTTTGTGGTGTCATGAGTACTATGCTCTTTATGAATCAAATTACTAATTGACATAATAAATTTCATGTTGTCTAATTTTCAATATCTTTTCATAAAAGGGTGAGGATAATTATAGAAAATTTGGGTATAGTTACCTATTTAAATGATAAATATAAAGGGAATTTTGAAAAGAAAGATCATAGTTCGAGTAATAAACACTATTTTGGGTATAGTGATGTTTTTCATGACGATATTTTTATAAAAGTAAGTACAAATGCAATGAATTTTTATAATGAAGTGAAGATTATATGTAGGATTTATCCTAAGTTATATATAGGTACAGACTATATAAATAGTAATTATATACTTATTCTTCACAACAAAGATTATACAAATATTGATTTTGTTAATAATGAAGTTTCATTTCAGGCGGGTAGATTGCTTGCAGAATTTCATGAACAAGCATGTGGGATTGAATTATATGATAATGTTGAACCGAATTTCTCTTTGAAAGTTTTTGAGTTTATTTCAATATTAAAAAATCATAAAAAGTATACTAAAATTATTTCATTATATAACCAAATATATGCAAGTATGCAATTAGTAGATGAAGAATATAAACATATTCCCAAAATAAATATCCACGGAGATTTTGGTATTCGAAATATAAAAAAACTGAATCATCAATATATTTTAATTGATTTTGAACGTTGTAGATATGATAGCCCATGGATGGATTTTACAAAGTTTTTAAATAGAGAAGCTAATACAAAAGAACTAAAAACTAGTTTTTTAAAAGGGTATGCAGAAGTGAGGATTTTAGAAGAGCCAAGTGAATTGTTGAAAAAAGGAATGGAATTTTTAACTGCGTTAGGTATATATAAATATACTTTAGTATATACGGATGCTGAATTTGAAAATATGGCAGATGAAATAATGAAGAAAATATGTTTATATTTTGGCATTCAGTATATATGAACAAAAAATTTAATAATGAAATAAATGTACACAAATTTTATCTAGGATAGTTATTAGCTGATCATTACAGTACGCTGTTATTAAATATTAAAGTGTTAAAATATATATGTTGATTTTGAGTTTTATAGATTATTTTTCGATGAATTTATATTTCTAGATATTAAGGAGTAATCTTGTGAATGGTACTTTAAAAAATGGAAGTCATTTAAAATGTCATACAGAAAAAAATATTATTACCAAGGTACAGCATCCTAATTCAAAATTAGATGCTCAAATAATGCATATGTTTTGTGGAAATGAACCGAGAAAAAATATATATAAATATTACAATGATTTATTAAATGCAAAAATAAACGTTGCACAAATTTTTGAGATCTATAATTCTAAAAAAAATGAAATAATTATTAAGCAAGAATATATCAAAGGATATACTTTACACTCTATACAAGATAGTAGAGCACATGACTATTTTGCATTAAATTTAAAGTTTGATTTTTTAGAAGGTTTAATGGAAATGATAGAGTTGTTGATATTTATTCAAAGAAAAGCGTGGATATATAATAAGGATATTAGAATAGATTTAAATACTAAGAATTTCATTATACAGGAAAATACTAATAAAATTATTTATATTGACGTTACACCTCCTATATATAGAAGTGCATTTCCTGAAAGATCAGCTTATCCAATGAATATATTTTTGGAATCCCTAGACACTATGGAAGATCATTGGATTGCATTATATGGGTATTTGGTTAGACCATTTATAAAATATGCTAATGAATATAAGAGAGGGAATTTGAATAGTACAATAATATTCATTAGAGATAAATTGCTTGGTTATATAGAAAAATATTGGGGGAAAGAAAGAGAAGTTAATTTTAGACGTAAGTTGAGGGAATGTGTAGAGGATTGTAGATACAATGTTTTTAAAGAAAGAATTTCAGTAATAGATAAATTTTTAAATGATTCTTGTTCACTTAAACAATTATGTAGTAAATATGAAAATCTATCAATGGCTTCATTATTGATTCAGTTTAGTTAGTAAGTGTATTTCATGAATATAATAAATATTGACCTAATATCTTTGATGTTAGAATTATTTTTGAAAGTTTATATTTATATAGTAGATTAAGATGAATTGACAAAAAATCTTAATAACAAATTCATCATCCACATAGAATGAAAAGAGGAGGAGTATGATAGAGTCTGCGTAGATATATCATACAAAAAAACAAATGGATAAAATTAACATATTGATACAAGAAATTCGAAGCAAGGAACTTTATCAAAGAGAAGTAATTATGTCGGGGATAAAGTTTAACCTATATTTAGATGCTATTGTAAAGGATACTTTAGTTGAAAGTTTAGATTATATCCATAATGGTGATAGATTATTAAATGAGGAATTTAACATATATGGAATTGAAAGCGAAAACATTTTTGATGAATTGTATGATGTGTGCGAAAAATTCGAAAAAAATAAAGAAATAAAGATTTACCAAAGTAATAATGGAGTTGATACATTTGTTAATGAATATGATTTTGGTGGATTACAGGTGTATTTCAATGAAGTAATGGAGTGTTTCTTTATAAGTGATAGTAATTATAAATATTTAGTGGTAAGGAAAAATACAAAAGAGAAGAATAGACAATTATTAAGAATAATGAAAGAAGTTACTATTCGCACATATGAGAATAAAGGTGGGGTTATTTTCCATGCTGGTGCTGTAATGCTACAAAATAAAGGTATTATTATTAGTGGGCCAAAGGGAGCAGGAAAAACAACTTTGTTATGTCACATCTTAAATAAAATGAATATCGATTATATTGCGAATGATAGGATAATTATAACGAATGAGTTAGATATTGTATATTTACCGTTATCAATGAGAATTGGTGTAGGTACTTTCAATAATATGTCTAAAGTCAGGGAATATGTAAAAACAATGAAACTTTCTAGGATGCAAATGAAAGGTCTCAATGGTAATAGTGAGGCTATTTTTAAAGGGGCGTTAAAATATGAAATTGTATCAAAAGAACTAGAAAAGATTTTTTCGTGTAATTTGAAAGACTGTGCTAATTTAAGACTTGTTGTGATGCCAAACATTATTTTAAATAAAAATATAATTGAAGTAGAAGAATTAGGAGATGCTGAAAAAAGAAAATTACTGGCTGAAAATATGTTAAGTCCTAATGATGACATGTGGCTAAATCCATGGATAGAGAAACGTACTCTTTCAGATGGGGAACTTGATGAGGTAAGAATCACTATGCTTAACAAAATTATTGATAATGTTAAAGTAATTAAATTAAGTTATGGTACTCAGAATTCTAGTGATGAAATATTAGATATTTTGCAGTCAGTCATAAATGAAATCAAATAATTTAAAAGGAGTAGATGGATATGCGTACAAAATATGATCAATTTTACACACATGAAATGGAGGAGTCATTTCATGGGGAGCCTAAAACATGTGTGAAAGAATTATTTAATAGATTGGAAGAGAAAAGAAATATAGAAGGAGACGAAATAAGGGTTTTAGATATTGCGGCGGGGGATGGAAGGCATACAGTGCCTGCTGCTCAAAAGGGCTTCTTCGTGGATTGTATAGAAAAATCCGAAGGAGGAGTGCAAATATTAAACAGAAGATTGGAATCACAAAATGCTAAGAACTATGTAAATGTTGAGTGTGGAGATATGTTAGATTTTGGTTTTGACTTATCGGTTTATGACGCGGTTATTTTTATTGATGCAATACATAATATTACAACTATTCCAATTGGAAATTACGTTAAGAAAATACAGAATAGTACAAAAGATAATGGTGAGAATATTATAACTTTTCTTACAGATGTTAAGTTAGATGGTGAAAATTATCCGGAAAGGTTAATAATATCATCTTTAGAAGCTAAAGCACTATTGACAGATCTTTATAAAGAATGGGACATACATTTTTTACCGGATAAGAATTTATGCTTTTATACAGATGAAGTAAACAAAAAAAATTGTTTGTTTTCAGCTACAAGAATTTCAATGATTGCTAAAAAAATATAGCAATTAAGAAATACTGAAGTAGAAAAGCTAGGATATATGTAAGAGGGAGAATTACTGGCTGCCAAAATGTCGAGTTTTAATGATGAATTACTAGATATTTTGCAGTCAGTCATAAATGAAATTAAATAATTTAAAAGGAGTAGATGGATATGCGTACAAAATATGATCAATTTTACACACATGAAATGGAGGAGTCATTTCATGGAGAGCCTAAAACATGTGTGAAAGAATTATTTAATAGATTGGAAGAGAAAAGAAATATAGAAGGAGACGAAATAAGGGTTTTAGATATTGCGGCGGGGGATGGAAGGCATACAGTGCCTGCTGCTCAAAAGGGCTTCTTCGTGGATTGTATAGAAAAATCCGAAGGAGGAGTGCAAATATTAAACAGAAGATTGGAATCACAAAATGCTAAGAACTATGTAAATGTTGAGTGTGGAGATATGTTAGATTTTGGTTTTGACTTATCGGTTTATGACGCGGTTATTTTTATTGATGCAATACATAATATTACAACTATTCCAATTGGAAATTACGTTAAGAAAATACAAAATAGTACAAAAGATAATGGTGAGAATATTATAACTTTTCTTACAGATGTTAAATTAGATGGTGAAAATTATCCGGAAAGGTTAATAATATCATCTTTAGAAGCTAAAGCACTATTGACAGATCTTTATAAAGAATGGGATATACATTTTTTACCGGATAAGAATTTATGCTTTTATACAGATGAAGTAAACAAAAAAAATTGTTTGTTTTCAGCTACAAGAATTTCAATGATTGCTAAAAAAATATAGTGAATAAATAATATTGATATTTTAAAAGGAGAGATAAGTTTGGATATAAAAGTGAATGTTGAGGGTGTCATTCTAAATTGTAGATCTGCAGGCTTTATTTTAAAAAATAACAAAATTTTGCTTCACAAAGAAAAAAAAGTGAATTTCTGGGCGCCAATTGGTGGGAAAGTAAAAATAATGGAGTCATCTGTAGATGCAGTAAAAAGGGAGTATAAAGAAGAGTTAGATATTGAGGTTGAAGTGGAACGATTGATATGGATGGCAGAAAATTTTTTCGAATTCGAAGGTAAAAAGTATCACGAATATACTTTCGTTTATCTATTAATCGATGTAAATGATGTGTTATCTTGTGAGGACGAAGAAATTTCAGTATTAAATGAGAAACAATTTGTTTATAAGTGGATTGATCTTGATGAAATTAATAAATTAAGTGTGAAACCTGGATTTTTAAGTGGTAATCTTGAAAAGCTGCCTAAACAATTGGTTCATGTTATATACAAAGACTAGAATATCATTATTTTTAAGTGATAAGACATTTAGATTGAATAATCTTGGGGATAAATGGTTATTCGAGATGGGAAATTTCCTAAAGCAAGTAGGCAGATAAATTAAGTTACAGTATGGCATGTTTTGTAAATGTGGAGTTAGAGGAGAAGTTATGAACGACTATGAATTAAAAGGACATTCCGGTTGTAAACTAATTGTTATCACACAAAAAGATGGTAGTAAAATTGTTAAAAAGCAGTCAAAGAATGAGTCATATAATGATAGGCTAAAAGCACAAGTGAAAAAGCAGATTAGTTATAATGGTGTTTTTAATAATTGTAAAATTTTAAAGGAAGGTTACAATAATTCGTTATATGAATTTGACATGGAGTATATATCTGGAGTAACAGTTGCGAAGTATATGACCGATATCAGGCTTGTAGATATTTATAAGTTTGTTGAATTGTTTTTTTTAAATATTTGTAGAGAAAATACGTATGATGTTGGAGCAAGAGAGATTTTCACTAAGAAAATTCAAAATCTAAAAAAAACTATTAAAGAAAAATCATTATTATATAGTAAATGTTTTGAATTATTGGAAACTAACGAATGGAGATATATGGTTCTTAGTGAGTGTCATGGTGATATGACATTAGAGAATATGATTATACAAGATGGTGAAATTTATTTAATTGATTTTCTGGATTCTTTTTATAATAGTTGGTTAATTGATGTTGCAAAGATATTGCAAGATGCGGATGTGCTTTGGTCATACCGTACATATGAGAAATTAAATGCTAATTTAAAAATCAAGTTAATAATTTTAAAACAACTAATAATTGAGCAGCTTCTCACATTTCGTGATGGGAAATATCTAGTAGGAGAAGTATACCATATTCTCCTGCTTAATCTGATGCGCATTATTCCATATACAAAAGATGAGGAAACAAAGAATTATATAGACAACAAAATAGCTTATATATATAAAAATATACTGAAAATAAGAGAGAGGTTAACAGATGAAAACGTTAATTGTACCATGTGCCGGCAAGTCACTAAGATTTCCAAAAATGAGACCGAAATGGTTGCTAACTCATCCTGATGGGAATCTTATGATTCAGAAGGCAGTTAAAGGTTTAAATCTTGAAGTATACGACAGAATTATAATTACGATAGTTAAAGAGCATGTAATAAAATATGAAGCAGACTTGATTTTGCAACAGGCTTTTAATATAAATGAGAATTCGAAATTCGAAATACTTATTTTAGATGAATTTACCTCCTGTCAAGCAGAAACAGTATACCGTACTCTTTTTGAAAAAAATGTTGTGGGTGCCTTTGATGTGAAAGATTCAGATGGTTATATTGAATTTGATAATTCTCGGTATGAGGCTTTTATAGTTGGTTTAGATATTAATAAATTTGGAAAAGAAATTTCTAGATTAAGTTCGAAGAGTTTTTTAATAGTTGATAGTAATGATAATGTAGTAGATATTTTTGAAAAAAAAATCAAGTCAGAATACATTTGTGTAGGATTATATGGATTTGATGATGTTGAAAAGTTTAATAGAGCTTATGAAAATATAAAGGATAACAATTTCGATTATGATGAAATTTACTTAAGTCATATAATTTCATATCTTATCGGTACAGGAAAATCTGCGTATCACTATATTAATGCGAGTGAATATGAAGATTGGGGAACATTATTAGACTGGCAAACGGTACAAAAACGGCATGCTACTTATTTTGTAGATGTGGATGGTATTCTTTTGATGAATCGTGGTAGATATGGAGATAAAAATTGGAGTAATGACAATCAAGTGAATGAAGAAAATATTAAGTCTTTAAAAGAATTAGCGGATGAAGGTGCTCAAATAATTATTATAACAGCTCGTACAGAAGAATTTAGGAGTGACCTTATAAATATATTAAATAAATATGAGCTACCATTTGATACGATTGTAATGGGTGTAAATCATTCGTGCCGTACTATTATTAATGACTTTGCACCAACGAATCCTTATCCAAGTTGTAAAGCAATAAACATACCAAGAAATGCAATTTTAAAAGAGTATTTATAAAATTATTCTATAAATATGCAATGAAAATAAATAAAGAAGGCTTCTATTTAAAAGGTAGATTAAATGGATTTTGGAAATTCGGAAAGTGTAATATTTAGTTAGATATCTACTTGATAAGTAGATTAAGTAGGATTCTTGTTCGGTAATTGTAAGAAAAATAAATAATTTCCGAGGATTTAGATACTCATTTGTATAATTGAGTTTTAATTTCTTGTGATGTTTAATCTTTAGCATATTTTATAAGGAGAAGTTATATATGAAGGTATTAATTACAGGCGCAGCTGGATTTATTGGCTCGAATTTAGCCCATCAGATATATAAGAAAAATTGGGAAATGATCTTAATTGATAATTTATCTTATGGAAAAGAGGAAAATTTAAAGTTTAGTGATTGTGATTTGAGGGGTAAACTTATTAAAATGGATGTTCGTGATAAAGAGAGAATCGAAGAATTAATTCAAAAAGAAAGATTTGAATGTATTTTTCATATTGCGGGGGTTGCTCCTTTACCGGAATGTCAATCAGACCCTGCTCAGGCAATAGATGTAAATGTTATTGGACTGGTAAATATACTAGAAGCTGCGCGGAAATTTGGAGTAAGGAAGATCATATTTGCAAGTACTACTGCAATATATGAAAATGATACAGTGTTTCCATCCCAAGAAGAAGGATTTAAATTACCAACACTTATTTATCCAAATACAAAATATGTGGCCGAGCGGTTTTGTCAGTCATATTGCGATACTTATGGTATGAATGTTAGTTGTATACGCTTTGCTAATGTTTACGGACCACATATTGATTGTTTGCGTAAACAACCTCCTTTTGTAGGATACATGATTAGAGAATTGTATTTCAATCGTATTCCACATTTCTATTCTAACGGTAAACAGAAAAGGGATTATATTTTTGTGGATGATTTAATGGATTTAATGTTTCTGACAATAAATTCAGAAGGATTTGAATGTATTAACGCAGCAAGCAATAAAAGTTATTCTGTGAATGAAATGTTTGAAATAGCAAAAAAAATTATGGGAAAAACTGATATAAAACCAGTGTATTTAGAGCCAAAGAAATATTGGGATAAATATCCAGAGTTATACCAAGGGGCATATATGATTTCTAATGATATCTTGTATAATGAAGTGAATAAATACACTCAATGTAGTAATGAATATGCTAGACAAGCCTATGGATGGAAACCAAAAGTGTCTATGGCAGAGGGATTAAGCAAAACCATAATTTATATGAAAGATCAGCTAAACTTATTATATGGTAATTAGTTATACTTTTCTAAATAGTTTCTTAGGTTTTAAATACTCATGAATATAAAGGCTCACTTTCTTAATGGCTAGTTTACAATAAATAACTAGTTGGTGATGTTTACTATATTATTTCTAGAAGATCATCCTTGAGGTTTTTGTGTATATCTAAAATTACGAATTTAATTTAGAGTATGTAAAGATAAATAATAACTATGTTTAAATAAAAGGAACCTTCTTTCTATGCAAAGAAAGTTCCTTTAATGAAGAAATTTGAGGATTGAAACAAAAAGAGCCCCCTAGGTATGATACGAGGTGTCCGAAGCTGCAGTGTAGGGACCCTTAAATTAGAATTAAGGAGGACTCATTAATGAATTATAAAAAAATGGTAACAATGAAATTTTGAGAATACGTGAGTATTTGGAAGGAAAATTAAATTGGGGGGATTGAATATGAGATACATAATTGATTTAGATGGCACAATTTGTGACTTAAAAGAACCAAATCAAAGTTATTCGGAGGTTAAACCAAAAAAAAATGTAAAGGAAGCTTTACAGGAAATAGTTGATAGAGGAGATACCGTTATTATCTTTACTGCACGCCACATGAAGACATGTGAAAATAATGTTGAATTGGTTGAAGAAAGAATTGGAAAGATAACAAGAGATTGGTTGAATAGGTACGAGATACCGTACGACCAATTAATTTTTGGTAAACCATATGGGGACATATATATTGATGATTTAGCTTACAAATTTAAGGGATGGGACGAGTTCATAAAAGATAATAGTCTTGGAAAAGATAACTTTGAAGAGTTAATAAAATAAAGGTTGCTTCACTGGAAAAAATAAATTCTATTTTAAAGATTGTTATTGATACAGCATCAAATTATCCTCTATTGGCTAAAACCCAAAAATTTGATGAGGTTTTTGATATATTCGGCAAAAGAGATATAATTTCTCATCTCGATGAACAGGTAAAATTTGATGAAATGTTTGATCCATGGTTTGAATTAGATGAAAGCAGTTCTATTCATAATAAAATTAAAACAATATTAACTAATGATTTTTTAATTTTGAAAATTGTACACAATGAAAAAACAAAAAATGAGTTTGTAGATATTTAATTAAAGAATTACATAATAACGGTTTTACTATTAATTAGGAGGTGCCGTGGTATTGAAAATTTTCATACTACTAAATGTAAAATGAAAGACAAAACTGCAATTTTGTTAATTTCACAAAATCTCAGGAATGAAAAAGAAATAATTGAGCTAAAGAGAATCAGTGGAAAACCAATTATGATGCATTCTATTACTAATCTAATAAAGAAAGGATACAGTAATTTCATAATAGTTTTGCCACAAGCTAAAAAGTATGCAATTGAAAAATTGTATAATGATTTTTTTAAATCCTCTAAAATAGCATTTACATTCATAATAAAAGAAGATTTAAATAATTATGAAATGCTTCGAGAAATATTTGCAAACAATAGTGAAAACTTACTATTTTATAAGGCGAATGCCTTGTTAAATTTTGACCTATTAAAAAATTCAAATGTTGATTTTATTATTAAAACGCCGGTTCAGGAAACAAAAAGCAGTGGTCGAGAGTCAATAGCAGCAATAAATATTTCTGAATGGCAAAAATATAAAATTAATATTACTAATTATTTTAAAAATAACAGAGAGCCTAATGATTTATTAATAGAATTGGCAAAATGTTATAAGGAAGAAAAATACAATGGGATAGAAGAGCTCGATGAGATTATTGATGAAGATGGATTAATAATTGATTATTATCTCAATTATGTAAAAGCATCGAGAGAGTATTTTAATAGTAGGGAATTTAATAAATTACAATTGATGGATAATAATATAATAGAAAAAAAGAGTCTTTATAAAGGGATTAGTGATGAAATTTATTGGTACCAAGAAGCTGAAAAAAACGGCATAAACATTACACCAAAATTACTGAAAACTTCCAAGGATAATCTAAGTTATTACATAGAATTTATTGACTACCCTTCCTTATCAGAAACCTTTGTGTTTGAGGATATTCAGGAAAATGTTTGGGATTTTATTTTCGAGGAATTAATTAACCGAATTAATAATCAGCTATGGGTTAAGAAAAAAGCTCTTAATATAACTTCTACATCGCATTCTATGTACTATAATAAGACAATTAAAAGGTTAACAAAATGGAGTAGACAAGATCTTATTGAAATGGAGAACTACATTGTCAATGGTGAAAAGATAAAAGGTTTTAAATATCAATGGCCAAAGTTAGAGGAGAAAATTTCTAATCTAGTGAATAACTCTAATAATTACTGTTCAGTAATACATGGAGATCTCTGTTTTTCTAATATCTTATTATCAACAAGAAGTTTTTCCTTTAAACTCATCGATCCCAGAGGGGAGTTTGGAAGAAGAAGTATTTATGGAGACTACCGTTATGATATTGCAAAACTTAGACAATCATATCACGGTCAATACGATTACATAATCGCAGGCTTATATAATGTCAAAGAACATTCTAAAGGGAATTTTTCTATGGAAATCTTTGACGAAAATTTCAAAAGTTATAAGAATTGCGATAATTTTTTAGGGAAATTAAATGTGGATTTAAAAGAAATTGAATTAATAGAGGCATTATTATTTTTGTCAATGATACCTTTGCATTATGATGATTCTGATAGGCAGTTGGCTTTTTTTATAAAAGCAATAGAGATTATAAACAAATTATAAAAATTAAGAGGTGTTATTAACTTGAATCTGTTAACAAAAGAAAATGTAAATATTGCATTAATTGGGTGTGGAAGACATTTAACAAGAAGCTTATTACCCAATATCGTTGCTCATCCAAAAACATCTGTTGTCGCTGCAGCAGACATAATACCTGAAAGACTAGAGGCTATATCAAAAAGGATTAAAGGAATAAAGACATTCAAATCAGCAGAAGATTTATTAGAACAAGCCACTGAATTAAGTATTGATGCCGTTGTAATATCAATGGATCCAGCAGGGCATCTTAAATTTGCTGAGAAAGCAATTCAAAAAGATTTGCATGTATTTGTTGAAAAACCAGCAGCTTTTTTTGAAGAGGATTTAAGAAAGATTGGAATTGAAGCTGAAAGAAAAAATTTAGCTACATGTGTAGGCTCAAAATGGCGTTACACTCCAGGAACAAAAGTATTAAAAGATTGGATAAATATTGATTCGGTAGAAAGAGATCCTGACTTGATTTTATTAGATGTTACTTTTCCTAAAGGCTTGACTGATGAATTATGGGGGCTTAACGGTGTACAAGCAGCTTTCTACGATATTTATATTCATGCAATTGATTATATTTTTTCTTGGCTAGGAAATATCTCTGATATTAAGACTGATTTAATCAAATTTGAAAAAAATAAACAGAAGGTTGTAATAACTTGTAAAAATTCAGATGGTAAAACTGCTATAGCTTCACTTGTGAGAGGATCAGCAGCATACCAAGTTAATTTTACAGCTCACTTAAATGATGGAACTCAAGCTATACTCAAAGACTTAACTCACCTTGAAATAACACCGGTTAGACCATGGTCTAATACGGAGGGTTCTTTTAGAGACCACCCTTCTTTACAATGGAATCCAGGGAGACTATATAGGGGGTACGCAAGAGCTGGATATGCAGAGGAATGGGATTCATTTATTGAATCAATTTTATCTAATACTACTACACCGACAAATTTAATTATGGCTTCATCAGTTTTAGGCGTAATTGAAAGGTGTCTTCACCAAATTGGACACCCTTTGAATAAAAATAAGGTAGGTAGATAAAAGTGAACAATAAAGTAGTGATAACAGGTGCAAATAAAGGTTTTGGACTAGAGCTAGTAAAAGCATTTTTAAGAGAAGGTAATTCTGTAATAGCTGGAGCCAGAACATTTGATAATTTAATGCCACTAAAAGAAGAGTTTGTTGAATCTCTTACTATGGAATATATAGACTTAAATGATGAAAGTTCTATTGATACATTTGCAAGCAATATTAATAGTAAGCATAAAATAGATGTAATAATTAATAATGCAGCCACAAGTAAGGGGGTAGGAAGAATTTATGAACTCGATCCAAGCGATTGGAGCTATGTTATGCAGGTGAATTTATTAGGTCATATAAAATTAATTAATCTTTTAGCCCCAAACCTTATTGAACAAAGAAAAGGTTCAATAATTAATATAGGTTCAATGAGTGGAAAAAAACCACTCAATTTATTAGGTTCTTATTGTGTGAGTAAAGCTGCACTCCACCACTATTCACTTTGCTTGGCAAGTGAGTTAAGAGATTTTCAGATTAGAGTAAATACTGTGGGGATTTCCGCTAATACAGACTTATATAAAGAGCATGCTTATCAAAAAGCTGAACTGGGCTATACTCGCACAGTTGAGAGGATGAAAGAAAATTTGCTTCCTCACCCCTCAGAAAGTACAGATTTATTATTGTTTTTGGCTTCTGAAAAGTCGAAAAACATAACAGGGCAGTATATTGAATGTCAATCTATGAATATACCAACATGGTAAGGGATTCGCTTGTGTTTGCAGAATTTTACAAAGGGTTAGTTTTGGCTATTGATAATACAATTGTAAGAGAGAAATAAATAAAATTACGGATGAAGATTTAAGTAGCATAAAGTATTTAAATAAAATAGGTGTTCCAATAATTTTTGCAACTGGGAGAACTCATACTAATGCCCAGATTATCGCTGAAAAAATTGGTTTAAATAATCCTATAATTAGTTCGTATGGTGTAATGATAAGATCCTCGACTTCAAAGAATGACTTAATCTACAAAAAATACAATGACGAAACTAGGTTTAGAAGTACTAAAACTTTTAAACTTAGTTTCGCTCTAAATTCTATAAATAAAATTCCTAAGAAGATCTATATAGGTGTATACGAATTTGATGCTCGTCCCCATAAAAATACTGTAAATTGGATAGCAAATGATAATTGTTATAGGAAAGGCGTTATGCCTACAGTTTATCAACAAATACCTTATGTAATCCAAAATGTTAATACTAAAACTCCAAAGGTTATTGACTTGCTTTCTATATGGCATATCAGGAGATCATTGAGGATTGAGGGTTACAATTTCTTTTCTAAGAAATCAAAAAAAGACATATTTTATTTAATAGGATCAGGAATATATATTTGAGTAGATGAACTTTTAAATGTAGGAGGCTTTCCTGATTATTCAGATGACATTGCACTCGGCTTTAGATTCTATTTACTTAATAAAAATAGGTGATAATTCCTTATCCTGCCATAGTTTTTGGCTTGAATAATCTAAAGGACTACTTTAATCAAGTGACGAGAATTTATTATGGGATTTTTTCTATTAGAAAACAATATAAGTATCTCACGCTTAATGGAATAAAAGTTACTAAAACGAATTATTTTATGAAGTTTATATATTCAATTTTTGATGTTACGAGGGAAGTAATTTGGTTAGTAAGTTTATTTTTAAGTGTATATATAACCAAAAGTATCATTGCTTTAATTGCTTGTTTAACATTATTGTTATTAAAATATCTTATATATAATATTGTATTTAATAAAATTAAATACAATTGGAATGAAAATTCTAATAAATGCAATTGGAATAGAAATATAGTACATATATTAAAAAATACCTTAATAGGATTTACCCTAAATATCCCATTTAGAACGTTAGCCTTACTAAATTTTATACTAAAAAAGGGTCTATAGAATCGAAATTTTTTCTAAGTAGCAATAAAGAAAAAATATAAAAGGATGTTTTTATGAATTTACTATTATCTTCAATATTGAAAGAAGATGGAATAGAAGCAACTGTTTTTCCACATAAATCACATAATAATCATTTTGAAGGAAGTATAGTGGGGTCAGGTAAAATAGTTTTTATAAAGGTATTTAGGGATCAATCTTTGTTTATAAATCAAAAAAATCCTCAACCAATATTTGGCTAAGGACTTAATTTGTCATTTTAACTATCAACACTTTTACTTTTTAATAACACCCTTCAAAAATTATTTTGAAATTGATTTCGATAAGGAAGGTGTTATAGGGGAGGCTGGCTCTTTAATTGCAAACTTTCATAACAAGCACTCTAATTTTATTTCAAGAAAAGACAGAATAAACTTATCTCCTCCGTCAGAAAGGATTTATAAGCTGTTAAATAATATGAAGACCCATTATAAAATAAATCAAATATCTAGTCACTTTAATGTTATAAAACATAAATTATCCTCTTTAGATAATGCGTTTATGAATAAAGAAAGTATAAAATTTATTCACGGTGATTTTGGTTCTAGAAATATTAAACGTCATAATAATAAATTTGATTTGATAGATTTTGAACGGTCTAGATTAGATAATGTATGGGTGGAATTTATCAAATTATTTGAACTAGATTTATGTGATAGGAAGAAAATAAATGTTTTTAAATGTTCATATAAAAAAGTATCTTTCTTACTGATAATATCTAAAGATTTATATTATTTACTAGTGTTTATAGAAGTTATTAGTATATACGATTATGTATCTTTAAATAGGGATCCAAATTTTGAAAAAAAGCTGATATGCTATTAGAGAAACTATAGGTTATATATAACTAGGAGGGGACAGTGAAAGTATTAATTACTATGGCTGGACGCGGACAAAGATTCCTTAACAAGGGATTCACAATACCAAAATATATGATAAATGCACAAAAAAAGTTTATTTTATTGGTCAATAAGTTCTCTTAAGGATTTTTTTGAATATGAGTTTATTTTTATGGCAGTAAAAGAACATGATTGTGTAAATTTTATTAAAAGACAATGTAAATTATTAGGAATAGATAATTACAAAATTATTGAGCTAAATTCTTTTACTTGTGGACAAGCTGAAACTGCCTATAATGCCAAAAATTATATTAATGTTGATGAACAAGTAATGATATACAATATAGATACTTTTGTGAATCCGAATTCATTGAAAAAACATTTTGAAAATTATGATGGTATTATTCCTGTGTTTGAAACTTTTAGCGGTGATAACTGGAGTTATGTAAAATTAAATAGCTTTCGTAGGGTAGTTGAAGTGGCAGAAAAGAAAAAAATTCTAATTACGCTTCTATAGGCCTCTATTATTTTAGGAAGTGGGACTATTTTCTAAATAGCTATGAAAGAAATAAAACCAGTATATTGCAACAATATAAAGAAATATACATAGCACCTTTATTTAATGAACTTATTCAAAAATTAAATATTGGCATTCACGAAATTTCTAAGGAAAATATAATTCCCCTAGGAACACCTGAAGAGGTTGAAGTTTTTGAGAAGCTGGTACAGTAGCGTCGCATTAAAATTATTCAAAAGCGTCTTTTGAAACATCGATAAAACCCTTTAGCAGGATGGGGGAGCGTCAGGAAACTGCAAATTTACAACGTTAAGCAAATCATAGAATAGAAAAATCGGTTCCCTACAACGTTTAGGAACCGATTTATTTACTTATCTTCTTATGCTAAAGTCTCCGTTAGTTGAACAAGGAATTTTGTTGAAACACTTTCTTTATATAGTTAATAAGAAAATCTCTCTCTTCGGGGAAGGTTAATTCTAAAGTCTGTATTTAATCTAATTTTTTCCAAGTGATATCATAAATAAGATTATCAGGATCTTGAAAATCTCTTTTCTCACCTACAATCTTCACAAAGAAATAATGAGCTTCAACAGATATGTTCATAATTCCTTTTCTTAACCTTAATTTCTTCAACAATATCGACTGTATATCCCGTCTCTTCTTTAATTTCTCTAATACAACATTCTTCAAATGTTTCTGCCTGTTCTTTTCCTCCCGATGGAATAGACCACATTTTTTTCTTCAGGTTTTCCTTGCAAGACCATTAACAATTGACCATTTTCATTAATACATACACCTGAAGAACCAAACCATTTTTGCACTTTAGTTTCCCCCCATGCTTAACTTTATAATTAATAGGATTCTACCAATCAATGAAGTTCCTTCTTCAAACCAACCTCCCTCAATAAACAAACAAGTATCTCTTAAATTCGCTGTTTTACTGGTTCCGTTGCAAAGTTTTCTAAGTGAGTTTACACTCTAGAAAAAAGGTACGAGGAGAATCACAAATGCGATATTTTAAAGGGAAACAGTTCAAGAAGGATAT
>NZ_JBBBBL010000033.1:0-25456 GCF_037120585.1 Bacillus sp. CCNWLW194
ATATCCTTCTTGAACTGTTTCCCTTTAAAATATCGCATTTGTGATTCTCCTCGTACCTTTTTTCTAGAGTGTAAACTACTTTGCAACGGAACCGAGCAAAGCTTTGCGGATGCCAAAGAACTACATGGCTACCGCTATGCCCGGTTTCGAGGGCTGAAGTCTGTCAAAATGCAAGCTTACCTCACCGGTGCTTGCCAAAACATGAAAAAAATAGCCCTCCATTAACCCCTTTTTGGTTAGATGGAGGGCTATTTATCTAAATTCTATTATTTTATATGGTTTTCTTTCACTAAAATCAAAAAGATTCCAGAGTGTAGTTAAACTACTCTTAATGGATATCTAAATTTCTAATCACCCTACCAATTACTACCACCTTCTTGTTTATTATCTATATCCTGTTTGTACTCTAATTTTTCAATTAACTTAGATAGAATTTCAATTTCTAAATCTTTAATATCTTTAAGCGTTTCTTTAATATTTTCAAGTGTCGATTCATTATATGTTTTGTTAAATTTCATAGTAAGTAGTTTTATACTTTTTGATTTTTTTACTACGTCGTTATATTTAATAGAACAACCATGCTCTTTCTCTACATAACCTTCCTGTTCTAAATATTCTATTCTTTCTAGCATACATAGCTTATGCTCTAAGAGCTTTTGTAAATATCTTAAATCTATAAAAGAAGCCCTTTCTCTTTCGTAATCTAGATATTCGACTAAATAGTTATAACATTCAATTCCAAACACAAGATTTTCCGGTTCAGCTAATGCATTAAATTTCCCGGCAGAATTCTTAGAAAACAAGTACTCTTTTAGAGAATCTATTACAACACTCAATCTAAAATTGTACTTCGTGTTCCTTTCAAATCTATAAAGATAAATTTGATTGCAATCATTTTTTATATTACTAAGATTTTGAAAGCCTTTTCTAAATAAATCATACGGAACCTTAGTTTTTGAAAAAAGCTGTTTTTCATTGTATCCTAATAATGAAAATTCCAAGTCATTTTCATTATAACCAAACACTAATATATCGTGAGATTTATTGTAATTCTTATATGCTGCGCGATGTGGTATAAAATATTCATCCACATTTAAATATACATAATATTCTAAATCAATTGCTTTTTTAATGAAATCTACTATATCTTCATTAAATAACGAATATACTTCCCTATCTAATTTCTGAACTTTTAGCCAGGGAACTAAACTATAATCGAAGAGGTAAAACTTAAAAGGTACTGGAGCTTCTATAAAATCTTTATGGAATGCAAGTTGTATGTAATTACTATGAATCCATGGAAAAGATTCTTTATAATTTGAAATAATTGTTAAGGGAAAGGCCTCAAATTGAAAACATGTTACATTAATTTCAGTATTAATAGGTAATATTTTCTGCATATTAAAAATGCCTCCTACATCTACAAATATTTTAAATTGCACACTTTACGTAAAAAACAATTAAAATTTATAATTTTCACATCAAATTATAAATTTTAATTACTATCCCAAACGGAAGAATAACTAACTTTTCTACCAATACAAAACTACTATAGTCAATGATGCATTCATCCCTATATTTTTAAGCTTTCCTAAAAAATTAGAGCTCTAAAAACAAACATCCATAGTTTATCTAAGATTAATTGCCACTAAATCACTACTTATTATATTATTACACACAATTCACATCACGAAAACAATAAATCTAATAAAATACAACACTTTGTTCAAGAGATTTTTTACATCTCTAGATTGTTCGTGAAATCTTATTAGAGATGTTGATTTTATTATACATGTTTCAAATCTCTAATGGTTTCTCCACAGTACATTTGGTTAATTGAATCAATATAATCTTTAGTAACAGAACCCTTCTGATTTTCTTAATATTTTTTTCAAATATTCCTTTTTTGATTCTTGATTCATTGCTGTATCCACCTTCTGATTTTTAAATACACATAAATTATACCACATTTTAACATATACTGGATTAGAATTGATTTGAGGCTTCTAATCTACTTCTCTTTTATACTTATTCTAACTAAACATTATTACGTCATCTGAATTATTCACTTTAAATTATTTTGAAATAAATATTATCTCATAGATCCTCATTCACTCTTCATTTTTTTATATCTATTTTATTCTGAATCACTTTTATAATTTCATTATCAGAAAAATAAGCCATTTCTATATAAATTCTTTTCTTTGCCAACTTTAAATCCCCTGATATATAACATGTAATTTCTTTTCCTGATCAAGTTAAAGCACGAATAGAAATTTTAAATATATGAAATAACTTATCTTTTGATAATCTGAATAATATAATTTTTATAGCTAAGCTAGATGCATAGTTTAATAATGCACATAAATTAGTTTTGCACACCCTGAAACAACTCATTTATATCTTATTTGTATACGTTTTTTACACTTCACTTATTTATGCACACATATTTTTTATAGATAAAGTACCTAAACCTTCTGTTTTCTTTAATACTTTCTCCAGCTCTTCATTCTCTAAATACTTACCAGCTGTTTTCATTAACGTAATAAGTTGTCCTTCTGTATAACGCTTCGGTGGTTGTGTTTTTCCTTCTTTCACTTTCACCTTTACAACTTTTCCTTCTTCACCTTCAGCTACAATTGGAAGAATTGTTTCGTCATCTTTATCGTCTTGGAAAATAACTTTACGCCATCCTTCTTGAATTTGCTGTTTTCCTTTTGAAATAAATTCAGCACGTTCATCTACAAGCGTTACAATCGTTGTATAGTCAAAGATTGCAACTTCATAATGAGCTGCAATAAGCCTTCTTACAATCATATCGTATATTTTCTTTTCATCACCTGATAATCTACTTGGATTTGTAACTTGCTCTGTCGGAATAATTGCGTAGTGATCTGTTACTTTCTTTTCATTCACATAACGCTTATTATTCATAATCGATTCAACTGGAGCCGGTAATAAACCTTTATATTCATCAAACTGACTTAACTTCTGTAAGATATCAGGGAATGTTGCCGCTTCACCTTGTGTAACATAGTTGGAATCTGAACGAGGATAAGAGACAATCCCTTTTTGATATAGTGCTTGCGTTATATCAAGCGTCTTTTTCGGTGAAAATTTAAATGCTTTATTTGCCGTTGCTTGTAGTGATGATAAGTTAAATAAAAGCGGAGGCTGAAACTCTTTACGCTCCGTTTTCATTTCCTTTACTACCGCCGGTTTTCCTTGGCAAAATGCCGCAATTTTATTCGCCATATCAGGGTCTTTTAAGCGGGATTCACTATCCTTCTCCCATTTCCCCTCATACTTCTTTCCTTCTATATCAAAGGTTGCGAATACTTCCCAAAACGGCTCTGACTTAAAGTTTTCAATTTCCTTTTCGCGCTTTACGATTAATGCGAGTGTCGGTGTTTGTACACGACCAGCGGAAAACACATCGTTCATTCCTTTTTTCTTTAGCAAAATACTAAAGACACGTGATGCATTCATACCAACGACCCAGTCCGCACATGACCTTGTATACGCCTCATAGTACGTATTAATTGTAGCTGATTCATCAAGCAAGTTTTTAAATCCTTGGTAAATAGCTTGCTTCGTTAAAGATGAAATCCAAAGACGCTTCATCGGCTTGTGCACGTTACAAAGATTAATAATGTTTCGTACAATTAATTCCCCTTCACGCCCAGCATCGCCCGCGTGAATAATTTCTGTTACCCCAGGATTATGTAACAGCTGTTTCACTACATTAAATTGTTTATACTTTGACTTTGTTACTTCAAATTGAAAACGCTCTGGAATCATCGGTAACGTATTAAGTGACCACTTTTTCCACTCTTCGTGATAATGCTCTGGATTACATAACTGCGTCAAATGACCAATTGCCCATGTACAGTACGCTCCATTTGGAAATAACTCATTTGCTTCTACTTCTAAATATCCATCTTTCCGGCGATATTTAAATTGTGAAACAAGAGCCAAACCTTGATCTGGTTTCTCGGCAATAATTAATTTCATTTTATAACTCCCTATCTGTATTCCAGTGTTACTTTCGTTGTCTATATGTTTAGAAGCGATGATAAAACAACAATCTTATTTATCATTCGCGGGTTAATCCCCAAATGGGATAACTATAATATTATACGCTTATTCTTTATTGCTTCACAATAGAAACTCATTATATAACACTTTCTTTCACATGCTCACAAATAAAAAAAGACGCAAAAAAAATCAAACGTCTCTTTGCTTATATTCATGAAATTGTGCAGATAATATGCAGATATAAATAAGCATAAGTACTCTCCATATGAACATATGATGAAGTGAACGATAGGACAGGGAGGTATCATGATGTTTGCTTATACATTAACTGCCTTAACACTTTGTTGTATCTCGATTATTATTACATCATATATTTCTAAACGTGAGGGTACCCTAATGGAGTATATGGTATTTATTATGTCTTTTAGTATGAGTATCGGTTTAAGTATAGGCTTTTATTTAGGTATTCTATTTAAAGGGGAATTACTATATTCTACTTTGCTTGCTATTTTAATTAGTGGATTTATCGGCTTTTTAGTCGGTCTACGTTTTCACCTGTATACTGCTTTAGAAGGAATGTTCTCTGGGGTAATGGCAGGTATGATGGGAGCAATGATTACAGAAATGTTAAACGCTCAACAAGCCCATAATATATTATTCATTAGCCTCTTACTTACTATAACAATAACTATGTCATGTATAATTCAGTTTTTATCAGAAAGTTTTTCTGCTGTTATTCAGCGACGTTTTCCATTATTACTCTCAATTGGTGTAGTAATTATCCTGACTATATTTGTAACGTTCCCAGAGCATATCCCGCCAACCTCTTCCACAGAAGAACAACATAAACATTAGCAACTATAATCGATCCCCTCTACTATTTCATCATAGTAGAGGGGATCGATTTCATTATTTTTATTTCTTAACAGATGAAGATAAAAAACACTTTGAATCGTTAGGCCAAAACTTCTAAATCTATGAAATTCTCTTTGCTTGAGAAGATATACAATTCCATGTTGAAATAATAAATTTTCAATTAACCAATATATATTTTTGGATCCATAGCATTGCTCTTCTGTGCATTCCATTCACCTTTATGGATTTCAAAATGTAAGTGCTGTCCTTCAGATTGTCCTGTATTCCCCATTATGCCAAGTTGTTGTCCTTGCTTTACTTTTTGACCAGCAGTAACAGAACGACTCTTTAAATGAGCATATACAGTCGTATAGGTTTGTCCATTAATATTGTGAGAAATAAACACCACATTACCATAGCTTGTAGAATAATAAGAGCGAGTGACTACACCTTCTGCGGCGGCAACAACCGGCACTATTCCTGAAGCAGCAATATCTAATCCGTGATGCATTTGCCCACCACGTTTCTCAAATCTAGAAGTATATCTTCCTACAGCTGGTTGAATAAAGTCATTTGTTGTATTTACCTCTTGGGATTGTCGCTGCTCCTCTGCATCAGTCTCACTTGTTTTTGATAGAAATTTACTTGATACATAACCGTTTTTACCGTTGTAATTAATTTTTCCCCATCCATTTTCTTCAAATAGAACCTGCACTTTTATTCCTTTTGATAATGCACCGATTACACCATGATTTGTACTAGCGCCGCTCCTTACATTTAACACACTTACGTTAACATAGTAGTCACCAACTGTTGCTCCAGTAGATGGATTACTGGTTTCAGGTTTTGATGGTGTACCTCCTTTAACGAATTTTACAAATTCACTACTTACATAACCAGTTCTTCCATTATGATTAATTTTCAACCAGCCATTTTCAACGCCAGTTACTTGCAGTATTCGTCCGTTTAATACACCACCAATTACACTATGGTAAGTAGCAGGGCCGGTACGCACACGTAAAGAAGTAGCGTTTACAATGTATGTACCGTCAGTTTGAACCGTAACATTCTTTTGTTGTTCATTTGTTTGGTCTACATTTGCATTAGAGCCACTCTTTGAAATGTAATCTTTACTAATATAAGCCGTTTTTCCACTATAGTTAATTTTGACCCACTCTTGAATTTCACCAGTTACTTGAACAACTTGTCCTTTATGTATAGAGCCTAAAATCGTATGGGAAGTACTTGGACCTGTACGAACGCGGAGGGAGGATACGTTAACTTTGTAATCCCCACTCGCTACTTGAAATTTTCCATTGTTATTGTCGCTTCCATTTGAGCTACCGTCTATTACAAATTGACTGCTTACATAACCTACTTTTCCATTATGATTAATTTTTAACCAACCGTTTTCTTCCCCAATAACTTGTAAAACTTTCCCTTCATACACGCGCCCCATTATTGCACTAGACGTATTTGGCTGTGTGCGAACACGTAATACATTAGCAGTTACAGTTTTACTACGACTCATGCTTACATTCGTCTTCGCTGATACACTATTTTCCGAAACAAATTCACTACTTACATAGCCAGTTTTTCCTTTATGATTAATTTTCAGCCAACTGTTTTCTTCTCCAATAACTTGTAAAACTTCTCCTTCATACACGCGTCCCATTATTGCACTAGACGTATTTGGTTGTGTGCGGACACGTAGAGCATTTGTATTTACTGTTACTTGATTTTCATATTTTACTACATCAGTAGATTGCTCATGCTTCATGCCTTTTTGTATAACAGTATTTTTCGCTTGAGCAGTACTAATAAATACACTTCCTGTAACAGAAGCTACTGCTACACTAGCTAAAATCTTTTTCATAAGTATAAAACACCTTCCTATAAACACATTCAAGTATCATTATGTTTTTATATTAACTTCCATTTCTTTTCTTTCTAACTATTCAGCAAAAGTATCCTTTTATTATCCATATTGAATTTTTATTTATCTTCCACCATCTATATCTAGTAATAAAGAAAAGTTAAATTCATCACACTCTGAAAACCCTCTCATTCTTTCGATTCAACACTACATATTGTAGTTTAAATTCCGAAAAAAATATCGCCAAATAATCACCTATAATTAATACTACAAAAACAAAAAAAGCATAATTTAAACCTTCTTCATTTAACTTATACTTTTGCTTAAATATTCCCTTTCTCCTTTCACACTACGAATTGTAGTACAAAATAAAAGAAAGGTCAAATATAAGTATTCAGCCTTTTAGAACTACAATATAATACATTAAATTCAGCCACTTCTAATCAAAAAACACTATGTTTTTTAATTCTTAAATAACAAAAACGTTCTCACCTTATAAACTCTTTCTACAAGATAACCCCCTCATATTATCTAAACTTTTATAAAAATAATATTTCCAATTCACAACATGACATATAAAAGCAGCCACCTATTAAGATAACTGCTTTACATCATTAATAAACTACATGATTTTCACATTATTCTGGTTTATTAGGAATATTAGGGTTTGGAACATAATCAGATTTATAATCTGTATATTTCACTTCCGTTACCATCCCTGCTGAAGCATGATGTAGGTCGTGACAGTGGAACATCCACTCACCCGGATTGTCTGCTACAAAGGCGACTTCATATTCTTCACCTGGTTTTAAGTTCAAAGTATCTTTTACAATTGGAGAACCTTCTATCGGTTTTCCATCTTTACTCAACACCTGAAAGAAGTGACCATGTAAATGCATCGGGTGATCATCCATTTTAGAGCGATTTACTAATTTCACTTTTACTAAGTCACCTTTTTTCACTGGAATTGGATCAATATTCGGAAATACTTTTCCGTTAATTGTATATATCATTTCATTTCCATTCATTTGCGTATTCAAGTCCATATTATATGAGGCAGTATACTGCTGCTCTAGTGTGAAACTACCTAATTTTTTCTCGCCATATTTCGTCATATCTAATTTTGGTAGTTTTTCTTTTTCATTTGCTGTGTCTTTCATCTCTTTACTATCTTCATATTCAATAATGGTTTTCATTCCTTTCGCACCTTTATCTACCGAATGATCTTCAACATACCATTTCCCAGGATTGTTAGCAGTAAATTCAACATCATAACGTTCACCCGGTGCAATTGAAATTACTTTGTCTTTTATAACTTTTGGATCATTAATTGGTTGGCCATCTGTTGCAATTACTTTTATATCATGACCGTGAACATGTATATCATGCGATAGATAGCCAGCATTAACGAGTCGAAGACGAACTTTATCTCCCTTATTCACTTTTAATGGCTCTACTAAATCACCACTTTTTCCGTTAATTGTGAATAAATCATACATACTCATTTCATGACCTTCCATCTTCATCTTTCCATGGTCCATGCCTGCCATATTGCCAGAGTCTTTTTTGTTCCCGTCCATGTCCATACCGGAATGATCCCTGCTGTTCTTATCATCATTCTTTTTCGCATTTTCATTATCCTTACTAGATTTATTACCGTCTACTTTTTCTGTTTTTCCTTTTGACATTTCTTTTAACTGTTTATTTATCTCTTCTTTATCTGTTATCCATTCATCTAACATTAATGTGTAATCTTTATCATACTTTTCATTTGTATCTTCTACAACTAGAGCACCATATAATCCTCTATCTAA
Organism: Bacillus sp. CCNWLW194; assembly: GCF_037120585.1. NCBI lineage: Bacteria > Bacillati > Bacillota > Bacilli > Caryophanales > Bacillaceae > Bacillus > Bacillus sp. CCNWLW194. The sequence goes on from NZ_JBBBBL010000033.1 coordinate 8,584, forward strand.
TTGATTTACAGAATCTTGATGTGAGTGATACCAGTACGTTCCTGGTACGTTCGCTTCAAATTCATAGGTGAAACTTTTTCCAGGTTCAACCGCATCTTGCGTCACACCTGGAATTCCATCCATATTATTTGGGACAGGATACCCATGCCAATGAATAGATACTGGTGCAGATAGTTCATTTTTTAATGTCACTTTCACCTTTTCGCCTTTTTTACCCGAATTTCTGGACCAGGAGATGAGCCATTAAATGTCCAGACTGGAACAATAACACCGTTACTTAATTTTTGCTTTTCTTCTTTCGCTATTAAAGTAACTTCTGGTCCTTTTTCAACTTTCAATGGTTTTATAGCCGTTTCAGTCTGTGGTGTTTTTTTATCATTCATATTTTTATGATCGTTTGTTGTATTTGTGGTCGCAGAACATGCAGCAATTAAAGATATGACAGAGACTGTAACTGCTGTTAACAAAAATCTCTTCATGGAAACCCCTCCTTTTTCTTTTTCAAAATCATTATAAAAAATGATTTTCAAGAAAATATGGAGATATGCAATGAGCTAAATAAAAAGACGCCCAAAATTGAGCGTCTCTTCTAATTATTATTTCGTAACAACTTCATCTTCTTTTACATTTACATTATTTTCACTCATAAACTCTTCAATTTCTTCCACTTCTCTAATGATATCTTTTGACAAGTTTTCGTATCCGTCTTTCGTTACAAGAATATCATCTTCAATACGAATTCCAATCGATTCTTCTTCAATATAAAGCCCAGGTTCAATTGTAATAACCATGCCTTCTTCTAATACTCTATCTTTGTATGTCCCTACATCATGCGTATCTAAACCAAGGAAATGGCTGACACCATGATAATAATATTTAGACAGTTCCTCATCTTCTTGTATTAAACCAACTGCTTTACACCCTTCTGCGAGTACTTTTTTAGCATGCGCATTTAATGCAGCGAACTTTAAGCCTGGCTTAATAATCTCTGTTGTTTCTTTCAATGCTTTTAATACGATATTATAAATTTGTTTTTGGCGACTCGAGAATGTTCCATTTGCCGGGAATGTATAACTAATATCAGCGTTATAGTAATCTTTTTGAGCGCCTAAATCTAGCAGTACTAAATCACCATTTTGAATTTGTGCATCATTATCTTCATAATGAAGAACTGTAGCATTTTTCCCACTTGCCAAAATTGTATTGAACGCATGATGCTTAATGCCAGATGATTTTAGTGTGAAATCAAACTGAGCTTCTAATTCATATTCCATCATGTCTGCTTTTACATGCTTTAACACATTGTAAATACCGTCTTTCGTTACAGCAATTGCTTCTTTAATAATTTCAATTTCTTCATCTGTTTTAAACACTCGCAATTCACAAATGTTCGGATATACATTACCAATTGTTACGTGTGGATATTGTTCTCTTACATGTTTAGCAAACGCTAGCGTTTTTGTCTCTGTACCATTCCACTCACGACGTTCTAAATCTAAATATAGATGTTTCACATTTTCTGTAAAAAGTATATTTGACATTGTTTTTTCAAAGCTATCTAAATATACAACTTTTTTTATACCTGAAATTTTCTCTGCTTCTTCGTTAGAAACTGTTTTACCAACCCATTTTTCCATTACTGGATCTGACTTTTCAATGAAAAGTATTTCTTCTACACTATTTCCAAACTTTTTCAACATGAAAATAACATTTGGTTCATCGATTCCTGTTACATAGTAAAAATTTCGATTTGGCACAAATTTATAATGTGCATCCGCTGACATATGAGGTGCTTGTCCAGCAAATAAAATAGTAATAGATTCATCTGGTAATGTGTTTACTAATCGTTCTCTATTTTGAGCAAAGAATGTTGATTTCATTATAATCCCCCTAGCGTTCTATGTATGCTTGTAAATCTAATTATCCAATACAATTATTCTATTATTGTTATAATTTTTCGTCAATTAATAGTACTCATAGAGACAGGAAAATTTTCATTATTAGGGCCCCTTTTAAGCTAAATTATGCATACCACTCCACAATTTCTTGACATTTATTCCATATACTTAAAATCTCATATATAGGAAAGGAGCCTACAAATTTGAAGCATTATGTGGCAACAGGATTAGCAATTACTTCTTTATTAATCATTTCAGGATGTTCTAGCAACGCCGAAACAGCAACAGTAAAGAAAGAAACAATACAATCTCAGACAAAAAACACAGAAACAGTAAATACGATTCCGCAAAACTTCTATAAAGAGATTACATCTGGAAAAATCGAGCACATTCACGGAATTGGCTTTGTAGGAAATATGCCGGGGATTTCTATCGCAACCCACAGTGGTATAAAAGTTTATCAAAATGGAAAATGGTTAGAAACTGCTAAACAGCTACACGATTATATGGGCTTCCAGGCAACGAGAAATGGATTTTTTGCCAGCGGTCATCCTGAACCAGATGCAAATTTAAAAAATCCTTTAGGATTAATGAAAAGTTCTGATGGCGGTAATACTCTTGAAAAGCTAGCGTTTTACGGAGAATCTGATTTTCATAACCTCGCTGTCGGATATAATACGGAAGCAATTTATTTATACAATGAGCGTCCAAATTCTAAATTACAACAAGGTTTTTATTTCAGTACGAACAACGGACAAGATTGGAAAAATAGTAAGTTAAAAGGTCTTTCAAGTACGATTCATTCCTTTTCAGTACATCCGGATCAATCTAGTGTAGTCGCAGTAAGCGCTAAAGACGGCGTATATTTATCTACGGATTCTGGAAATACATTTGAACTATTTTCTAAATCAATTGAATCGACCGCAGTTACATTAAGTAATGAAGACATGATATATGCCTCTATCAATAAGCAAAATGAGCAATCACTAACGAAAAAATCAATTGCTACAAACGAAGAAACTAGCATACAAATTCCATCTTTAGACTCTAAAGATACAATCATGTATATATCACAAAACCCTCAAAATTCAGCTGAAATCGTATTTGCTACAGCGAAAGCAAGTGTGTTCCTCTCTACAGATGAAGGTAAAACGTGGAAGCAACTTACTAAAGAGGGCACATTCCAATTTAATTAGAAAGGTGAATATAACGTGTTTTCAGCAATTAGTGAATGGAGTTATCAACTCATGTCTCCTTTAATGGCTATCGCGAATACTACGAAATCAATTCCTCTTTTATTTGCGTTTTTATTAGGTATAGTAGGTACCCTTGCTCCTTGCCAATTAACAGGAAACATTAGTGCTATTACACTTTATAGCAATCAATCTTTACAAAAGGGATATGCATGGAAACATATACTGTTATTCATTTTAGGAAAAATAATAGCTTTTACGACACTCGGACTATTAGTATGGTTTTTAGGAAAAGAGATTCAGCAAATATTGACTTTGTATTTCCCATGGTTAAGAAAAATGATGGGACCTTTATTAGTTTTAATGGGGCTCATGTTGGCAGGTATTATAAAAGGTATAAATTTCTTCTCTTTCAAATTTATACGAAAACAAAATGAAATTGGTTCATTTTTACTCGGATTCTTCTTTTCCTTAGCTTTCTGCCCAACTATGTTCGTTCTATTTTTCGGAACATTAATCCCGTTATCTTTCTCATCTAATTATGGATACTTGTTTCCAACATTCTTTTCGATAGGAACTGCTCTCCCTATCGTTATATTAATGTTTATCATCTCCTACCTTGGATTAAATGGGGCACTACTTAAAAAGAGCAGAAAAGTAGGAAAAAACATTCAGCTTATAGCAGGGGTACTACTCATTTTAGTTGGACTTTATGATATATCTTTATATTGGGTATAAATAAAAAAGGTAAGTTCCAGTGACTTGAACTTACCTTTTTTACAAATTATATTTAACTCTTCTGCATGCCCTTTTGCTTCATCTCCCATTTTTTATACAGTAGTACTGCACCAAATAAAAATACCCCCGCAACAAATGAAGCTACTGGTAACATCTTTATCGTTTCATCAGGAAATACGAGCGGCAATAATGGAAATGCATACGCTGCTGGAATACGTACACCGATAATTTTTAATAATATAAGCATCAATATCATATTTAATAACGTAACTATAATCCATGAATTAATTGTAAAATACAATACCGTTCCAACAGTTGCCGATATAGTTAGTACTACTATTTGTTTAAAAGCCATTTTTTCATTATACATCGGCTTTTGAAGTGATTCATACACAACAACTAATATTGGTGGAATCACTGCCAATTGTTCATAACCAGTTATCCAACATAAACTGATCCACACAAAATTTAGTATGAGAAATACAATCATATATTTATATTGAATATGCACTTTTCGCTCAATACCGTTGTTTAATTTAAATATAAGAACACCAAGCATTAATATAAATGTTAAAGCGAATACCGCGATAACAAATGACCATTCCGTCGCATTTGTTACTAATGGTAATAAACCTGTCGCAATAGATGGTGCTAAATTAGATTGAATTACACGTAAAAACAGCATCATAAATACAAGCGTTATGCTTACTTTCTCTAAATAGGCTATATCCATTTGATTAACCATAAAACCAATCACAGCTGTTATTGACGGTGCAATAAAGATTTTTTCTGGCTGCCTTAACCAACCTGGCTCACGATACGCCCATAAAGCAATTGCCATCGCTGCTATTTCCGGCAAAATGACTTCCGGATCATTCAATAACACACCCGCTGTTACCATAGCTAAAATAAATAAAATAGCAATCGTATATGAGATGATTGTTTCTTTTTTTGAAATTACTGCATTCATTATTACATACTCCTTTTTGCTTATTACTTTCATAATGTAAAACAATATACAATACCCTACTAAGGTATTGTATATTGTTATCTTTTCTATTTCAAGTATTAGTAAGTTATTTACATCTTTTCTCAACCCATACCCTTACAAAAAAGAAATTTTTATAGGCGTTGACACTTAATGAGAGATAGGTTACAATAACTATACATTAGTAAGTAGCTAATGTAATTAAATTTAACTAGAGGTGAAACAAATGAAAAACATTTTATTCCGTATTAACGAATTATCAAAAAAAGAAAAAGCATCTGGATTAACAGTTGATGAAAAACAAGAACAACAAATGTTGCGTCAAAACTATACACAAACATTTCGTGGAAGCTTAGATTCCATTTTATTAAACACAAAAATTGTTGATCAACATGGTCTTAACGTTACCCCGGCGGCATTACAAGATGCTCAAATACGTTTAAAATTAAGCAAATGAGTTCCGCGCTAAAGAATTTCAATAAAACATAAAAAAAGCTGGATTTCCTATATAGAAATTCCAGCTCTTTTTATGTTCTTTTCCAATTTAATATATGAGCGATACATCGCAATTCTCCACGATATAATCATCGCAAATGCGAGTAAGTAAAACATTCCGCTTAACTCTGCTAAATCAATCGATTGACTTAAATATAATTTCAATGCTACTCGTACAGCTAATAATCCGACTAAAATAAATATAAATGCTTTTGACGGTTTCATATATATTTGTTCATCTCTTATTTCGAACTTTGTTGTTTTAATAAGAAATATAGAGAAAATAAGCCCTGCGATAATTACCTCTACTATTTCTAACGATGTTAATCGAAACTCCGGTAAAAAATACATTATGGTGCCAGTACTCATAAAAAGTGGCGGCAATATTATTTTCTTTTTCGTTACCGGCTTTTTTGCTGCCTTCAAGCGAAGAAACATTACTCCAACAGCTATACAGACTGCTACGATACTTGATAAAAGTGCTAAACTCATACTCCCCACCCCTATCTATTTAAAAGATTTTTCGAGCAAAATCATAAACAAATAATGAAGTAAATGCTGCATTATATAATTTCTTTATTCTATTCCTCCTGCTGTAAATTTTATATATTCGCTGCAATCATTTTACGCAAAGTATATGAACGGAATATGAACAAAATATTACACTCAATTTCTGAAAATAAAAAAGCCATTCCACAATTATAAATTGCGAAATGGCTTTTTAACTTATTTTAAATCTTCAATTGAGAAAGCACCTGGCAGTAACTGCTCAACAGTTACTTCTTTTTCATCGCCTTTTACATTCGTTAATAATACAGGCATTTTCGGATCACAGAATTCAGCAATTACTTGTCTACAAGCACCACACGGTGAAATCGGTCCGTCCGTTTCGCCTGTAATAACTAAGTAACTAAAATCGCGCTCACCTTCTGATACTGCTTTAAAGATCGCTGTTCTTTCTGCACAGTTACATAAACCGTAAGAAGCATTTTCTATATTACAACCAGTATAGATTTTACCTTCTTTCGTAACTAACGCTGCACCAACAGGAAATTTTGAATACGGAATATATGCTTTTGCTAACATCTTATTTGCTTCTTCAATATATTTTTTCTTATCCATATTATTTCCCCCTCAAAGTAAGTGTAATGATGATTAGTCAGTAATAACTGTATGAACTAATGTAGGAGCTACTGCTGTTTCAGCGATAGAAATGTTCTCATAAATTTTAGCTTTTACATCTTCTACATTTTCACGATTTGCGTAAATCGTTACGAACGGCTCGCCTTCTTTTACTGCATCGCCCACTTTTTTACGTAACATTAACCCTACAGCTAAATCAATTTCATCTTCTTTTGTTGCACGGCCAGCACCAAGTAGCATAGCTGCGATACCGATTTCATCTGCAACAATGTTAGAAATAACACCTGAAGTTTTAGCAGGTACATCAATTACATATTTCGCTTGTGGCATTTTTTCTGGATTGTCTACAATCGAGCTATCTCCGCCTTGATTGCTTAAGAACTCTTTAAACTTCTCAGTTGCTTTTCCGTTCTTCATCACTTCAATTAACATTTCACGCGCTTCTTCTAATGTATTTGCCTTTTTCGCAAGTACAACCATCTGACTTCCTAATACGAGTACTAATTCTGTTAAATCTTCTGGCCCTTCGCCTTTTAACGTATCAATCGCTTCTTTCACTTCTAGAGCGTTACCAATTGCAAAACCAAGTGGTTGTGACATGTCTGAAATAACAGCCATAGTTTGACGTCCTACATTATTTCCGATACGTACCATTGCATGTGCTAATTCTTTTGCATCTTCTTCTGTTTTCATGAATGCGCCAGCACCTGTTTTCACATCAAGTACGATTGCATCGGCACCAGCTGCAATTTTTTTACTCATAATTGAACTTGCAATTAGAGGAATAGAGTTTACTGTTCCTGTTACATCGCGTAATGCATAGATTTTTTTATCTGCAGGCGTTAAGTTACCAGTTTGTCCAATAACAGCTACTTTGTCACGGTTTACAATATCAATGAACTGCTCTTTCGTAATTTCAACGTGGAATCCTTCTACAGCTTCTAATTTATCGATTGTTCCGCCTGTATGTCCTAAACCACGACCAGACATTTTTGCTACTGGTACATCTAAAGCAGCTACTAATGGTCCTAATACTAATGTTGTTGTATCACCAACACCGCCAGTTGAATGTTTGTCTACTTTAATTCCTTCAATTGCTGATAAGTCGATCGTTTCTCCAGACTCCACCATTGCCATCGTTAAATCTGCACGCTCACGATCTGTCATATCTTTAAAGAAGATTGCCATTGCAAGTGCACTCACTTGATAATCAGGAATACTTCCGTCTGTATATCCATTAATAAAGAATTTGATTTCTTCAGTCGTTAATTCTTTACCGTCACGTTTTTTCGCAATAATATCTACCATTCTCATTACAATCACCATTCCTTTTTATATTATATGAATCTATTAAAATAATAAGCCCACGATTGTTGCTGATAAGAAACTTACTAATGTTGCACCGAAAAGTAATTTCAAACCAAATCTTGCGACTACATTCCCTTGCTTTTCATTTAAGCTCTTAACTGCTCCTGCAATAATTCCAATTGAAGAGAAGTTTGCAAATGAAACTAAGAATACAGATATAATCGCTGTCGTTCTATCTGAGAAATTAAAGTTTCCTTGTGCTAGATCTGTCATAGCGACAAATTCATTTGATACTAATTTTGTTGCCATAATATTTCCGGCATTAACAGCTTCATGCCAAGGTACACCCATAATAAATGCAAATGGCGCAAATACATAACCAAGGATTTCTTGGAATGAAATACCGATTACACCTTTAAATACTGCATTAACGAATGCGATAAGAGCAACAAAACCGACTAACATAGCTGCTACTGTAATCGCAACTTTAAATCCATCTATAATGTATTCCCCTAATACTTCAAAGAAGGTCTTCTTTTCTTCTTCTTGTACTTCTAACATATCTTCTTCTTCAGTAACTTCATAAGGGTTAATAATAGAAGCAATGATGAAGCCACCGAATAAGTTAAGCACTAAAGCGGTTACAACATATTGCGGTTTTAATAACACCATATATGATCCAACGATAGACATCGAAACAGTAGACATTGCAGATGCACATAATGTATACATTCTTTTCTCTGGCAATAATCCTAGTTGCTTCTTAACTGAAATAAATACTTCAGATTGTCCTAAAATCGCAGAAGCTACAGCGTTATATGATTCTAGTTTCCCCATTCCATTTACTTTACTTAATGCTAGACCGATAGATTTCACAATAATAGGTAGCACTTTAATGTGTTGCAAAATACCTATTAAAGCTGATATAAATACGATTGGCATTAATACACTTAAAAAGAATGAAAACTCTTTTTGATTTACTAATCCACCAAATACGAAATTCACACCGTCAGCGGCATATTTTAATAGCTCTCCAAAACCATCTGCTATTCCGCTAATTAATATATTCCCGATACTTGTATTTAATAATAGAAACCCCAAAATGAATTGTAATATAACCATCGTTATGATTGGGCGATATTTGACTTTCTTTCTATCATTACTAGCAAGCCAAGCGATACCTAAAATCAATACGAGGCCAAAAACACCGATTAAGTATTTCATAAGCCGTTTCCTCCCATTCGTATCCGCTTACATTTGTTTCAATTGTTAAAGCAATAGATACACTTTACTTTGTGTATCTATTGCTCACGACTTCATTAATGATTAGTAGTTATCTGTAGCACCTTTTGCATCATTTAATACGATTGCAACACTAGCACTAGCTCCAACGCGAGAAGCTCCAGCAGCTACCATTTTGTCTGCATCTTCACGTGTACGAACGCCACCAGATGCTTTTACACCAACGTTTGGTCCAACTGTTTTACGCATTAATGCGATATCTTCAGCAGTTGCTCCGCCAGTTGAGAATCCAGTTGAAGTTTTTACGAAATCAGCACCAGCTTTTACTGATAATTCACAAGCGCGTACTTTCTCTTCATCTGTTAATAGGCAAGTTTCAATGATTACTTTTACAAGAGCTTTTCCTTTTGCTGCTTGTACTACTTCATAAATGTCTTTTTCAACGAATTCGTTGTCGCCATCTTTTAAAGCACCAACGTTGATTACCATATCAACTTCAGTTGCACCTTTTGCGATAGCATCTTTTGTTTCAAATGCTTTTGTTTCAGTCGTGCTTGCTCCTAATGGGAAACCGATTACAGTACAAACGTCTACATCATGTCCAGCTAATTCTTCAGCAGCTAGCTTCACCCATGTAGGATTAATACAAACAGAAGCGAATTTATATTCCTTTGCTTCCTCGATTACTTTCATAACATCTTCTTTTGTAGTATTAGCTTTTAAAATTGTATGGTCAATTAACTTTGCAATATTCATTATTATCACTCCTCATATCTTTTAACAACTTCATTCTAACTCTTAGTTGAACAAATGTAAATACACTTTTGAAATTTTGTTCATTCTTTTTAAAAAGGAATTTTCTTATAGTAAATAAAGTGCATTCTAAATAAGAAACACTTCATATATAAAATCAAAATTTTTATGTTAACAATGGTAGTATGTATCTCAATATCCATAATTATTTTTAAAAAGGAAATTTGTGTTCAAAAAAGACCTCTATAATTCATACATAACAAAATAAAAGGCTTTCTCAAGATTAACATCTTGAGAAAGCCTTTTATTTCTAACCTTTTTGATAATGTAACAGTTCTTTTGCTGTATGCTGATCAATAATTAAAACATTTGCATACCCGCCACGTAACGCACCATCAATTGCTTTTATTTTTCTATTACCACCTGCAACTAAAATAGAGCGTTTCTTTAATTTCAGTTCCTCTAACTCAATTCCAATTGTACGCTGATTAATCTCTTCGCTACTAATATTTCCATCTCCATCAAAGAAACGTGAACAAATGTCACCGACCGATTGTTTTTTGAGTAAACTTGTTTCATCCTGATCGAAATAACCTAATCTGAATAATAGTGCTTCGTCTCGCACTGTTCCTACAGTAAAAATTGCAATATTCGCTTGTTTCCCCATTTCGATAATGTGATGAATATGTCGATCCTGCTCTACTAATTCTTTTGTCACTGCATTATCAAATATAACTGGAAGAGGTAAATTTCTTGGCGTCGTTTGAAAAGCATCTGCAAATAAAGCTATCGTCTCATTCGCATATGTATTTACACTCGAATGACTAATACCGCCTTTTAACTGGACAACTTCTACCCCTTTTACATGTTGCGGTACGATTTTTCTAGCGATTTCATACATCGTCATTCCCCAGCTTACACCAACGATATCACCGTTTTTAACCGTCTTTTCCATATACTCAGCTGCATATTTACTTATATACTCTGTAATCGTTGCATATTCTGGCACTGGAGAAAATACGACATGTGCCTCTAACAAGCTGTACTTTTCTTTCAATAAATTCCCAACGTTATCTAAATCCGCAAATGGATCGGCTATACTAATTTGAACAAACCCTTTTTCTTTCGCGTACTTTAATAATCTCGAAATCGTCGGTCTTGAAATATTTAATTTATTAGCAATTTCTTGCTGACTATAATCTGATTGATAATATAACCTCGCAACTTCAACGCTTAATTGTTGTTTATCTTTATCCATAGTAACTCATTACATATCCTTTCCTGCATTTCCTTTTCGTTACAAGCATTATACAGCTTTATGTAAGAAATTTCGACTACCGAATTTTATCTAACTGAACTTCTATTACACTTATTATATACAATGAAATCTTATTGTGTAGATTTACAAACTCAATATAAATACACTTGAAACATATAAATCGATTTATATGCAATTCATTCTTTTTTGCTTTTTCTGTAGTAACGATAACAAAGCCATTCAATAACAAACATTAAATATCGTTTATGGAGCTTCCTTAATGTACGGTAAAACCAAGTTTATTAACATAGAAATTCCTTAGCGTGCGAAATTTGCATTTTGATGGTGACCCATTCCCATCAACTTAAGAACCGAAACAAAGTGAACTTTTGTTTAAATAAACTAAAAAACCCTTAAAACACTTTTTCTCCTTAAAAATGAGAACGCCAAATAAACTTAGGTAGGTATTATTTTTCAAAAAAGATAAACAAGTTATCAGGCAGGTAAGCAACACCGAAGGAATCTAAGAAAAGCTATTACCCCCCACAACGCAAACTTTGTATTTATTATGTCCCTACGTTCTTATTAAATAAAAATGAGAATGCAGGGATACTCATTTTGTAATATTACCGCAACAATCGTATTGAGTATTCCTAATATTAAAAATACCAATCTGATTCTAAGGTCATTTCCGTTTTTTGATTGGATTTTGAGAAAGTGTAAGGTAAATTCTTTTAAACAATATAAACCAAATCCAAATACTGTATTCTAAGATCTATTTTTTTACTTTTCTAAAACAATTTCTGCTATTTTATTAGCATATTTTTTAGAGTCAAATTCATCATAGTTACTTAGTACCGCAACAGACAAATATTCTTCTGGAAAACGCATGAAGTGTGAACGATAACCTGCCCAACTTCCTGAATGTTCTAAGTATCGACAGTTAAAACCTTTTGCAAGCCTCAGCCCAAAAGCATAATCTTCATTGTCAATAATTGTCTCTCCAGTTGGAGAAATTTTCGGACCTATTTCGCTCATTCTTTTAACGAGGTCTTTTCCACCAACGGTACCTGTCGTTAAATTTTCTCCCCATTTTACCAGGTCTTCAACTGTTGTATGAACTGCCCCATCTCCTGTATGTTCCCAAGGGCTTTCATAGATTTTATATGTTCCCTGCTCATTCTTCGAATATCCACTAGCAATTGCTACAGTAGTTGGATAGTAATCCACAATTGTTGTGGCCCTCATATTTAAAGGACCAAAAATACAATCCTTTGTAAACTGACATAGAGACTTGCCACTTACCTTCTCTATCACTTGTGATAATAAAAAATACCCTGTATTGCTATACTCAAATTTTGTGCCAACTGGGAACCTTGCGATTTGATGACCATTAAGGTGTTTTAGCGATTCTTCTACAGTTAATTTGTCAGTATATTTAATATTCTCTGCTTCAGCCAATTCCATATAATCAACTAGTCCACCAGTGTGATGAATTAGTTGTCTCAATGTTACAGGTTCAGCATATGCTCCTATAGAAGGGACAAACTTTACAATTGAATCATCTAAACTTAATCTCCCCTCTTGTTCTAAGAGTAATATAGAAAATGCTGTGAATTGTTTAGAAACTGAGGCTACATTAAAAACGGTTTTGGTAGTTATGGGTAGATTTTTCTCTATAGAAGCTAAGCCAACTGCACCCTTATAAGTTACTTCGCTATCTAAACTAGCAATATATGCACAGCCAGGAGCTTTTGATGAAAACTTTTTTAATAATTGTTTAATCGATGTATGCGTCTTTTCATTATATGTATTATTCACCTCAATCACATGCCCTTCCCTTTAAATGATTAGAAATATATTAACCTGTTATCTTTTCCAATTACACATCTTACTTCAATTCAAAACGACTTATTTTATATTTGACTACAATCAAGCACTATTATACTAATTTCTTTAGTTTCTAAATTCTTCTCTTTATAGAGAGCTTTAATTTAGTGAGTATTATTATCCTCGAATTTACAGAAATTCCTCTTTCAATTCTAAAATTAATTACTCATGGCAACTTAATAGATATTTTCTAAATTGGGTCAATAACATCTATATTACAGATGTTATTGACCAAAACACCTATCTTGCTTTCAGATTTAGGACCGATGTACTAGCGAATATAAAAACTATTTACCAGACCTCTGTGAAAATAGTTTTGAATAAAATATTCATCTACCTTAAACCTTGTTTCAATTTCAGTTATAGTCTACAAATTTTATAGTCATCGTCTATAGTGTTTTACTTTTTCGATAAGAAAATCCGAATAACCTTTTTAAACAACTTTATTCACAAAAAAGCAGTGGCGTTCCAAATCTTTATTTTTCATTTTAGTTTCAAATGTAGGATTGGGTAGTAATGCCCTGTATTATCTGTAAGTTCCCCATTGACTTCAGCTAACTAGTTCAAGTGAGAGAGTCAAGAAAGTAATCCTATATCTTTTGCCTTTTGTACTGCATCTTCTCGATTTTTAACTCCTAGCTTCTCATAAAGATTGGAGGCGTAATTTCTTACCGTTCCGTTTGACAAGTAAAGTGTCGAAGCTATTGTTTTATAACGGCTTCCTTGTGATAATAGTTCCAAAATCTCTAATTCTCGTTTCGTTAATCCATACTCTTTTCCATCTGATCGTGATTCAAATAATCCTGTTTCTTCATTTTCTTCCCACATTCTATGGAACAAGTCATGAGTAATCATCGTGCCTCCTCGATAGACTAGACGAATTGATTCAGCTAGTTCACGCGAATCTATGGATTTCAATAAGTATCCATCCGCACCATTTCGTATGATTTCTTTTGCCCTTTCTGTATTCTGAAAGGTTGACAGAATGAGTACACGAATGTCCGGCCATTTTTCCTTAATCACTTTAGTCGCATGAATCCCATCTAGATTTGGCATCTCTAAATCCATTAATACTACATCTGGTTTTAATCTCTCACACAATTCCAAAGCCCGTTCTCCATCTTCAGCCATTCCCACTACTTGTAAATCCTCCTGTCCATCCAAAATTGTATGAAGACTTTCTCGGATAAAAGAATGATCGTCGACAATACACAGGCGGATTTGTTCATTAGAAAGTTGTACTTGTTTTGGTAAAACACATGAAATTAATGTCCCTTCCCCTTTTTTGGAATAAACAATGACTCTTCCTTGCAACTGACTTACACGCTCTTTCATTGCAGTTAATCCAAAACCATCCTTCCATTCTTCTGCCCCACAGCCATTATCCTGTACATCCAATCTTATCTGTTGTGGTTCAAAATGAAGTGACACAATGATTTCTGTGGAATGCCCATGGCGAACAGCATTTGTTAGTGATTCCTGCAAGCTCCGATATAGTGTCATTTTTGATTGTTTAGAGACCATATACTCTTCCCCTATTATTTGAGTACGTACATTTACTTTTACATGTTTCTTAAATTCGTCTGTCAATTGTTGTAATGTGACAGCTAAGGGAAGCGATTCTTGCGATAAATCCAATTGATGTAAATACAGCCTTACTTCTTCCATACTGTTACGGGCCAATTGTAATAATGAATCGAGCTGTTGCTCTCCTTCTTTAGACTTTAATTCCATACGTAATGTTTCCATCCCCATAATAATTGAAGTATAGGAATGCCCCATCGTATCGTGTAAGTCTTTTGAGAGCCTGTCACGTTCCTCAAGTAATGTAATCCGCTCAACTTGGGATACGTATTGTTCCAATACATGTTTCTGGTTTCGAATAGTTTCACTTTGACGGTAATTAATAGCCAGTAAACGAAAGAAAGAGCCCATAGCAAAAGCTAAACTGAGTTGTAGGATGATTGCCCATAAATCTGTTACTTTGGAAAATATCGCAATAAGCAATGGGAATAAAATAATTGTGGTAGGACCCGACCAACGGTAAGATTTATGAGCACTATTTGCCGCAATCATAAAAGTTGGCATTAAAAAAGTAAGATACGCTGACGGAAATAATAAAGTTAAATAGAAACACACTCCGCCAAATAATATTATTTCAGTAAACAAATAATAGCGATAACTAAACATTAAACAAATCCAAGGTACTGAGAATGAAACTATTTCCCAAAGAATAATGATCCAAAATGGTACTGTCAAATGATCTTGTTGTTGGATAGTCGTTGATATCAATGATAGCCAAATAATAAAACGTATACAAAGTAAGGTCCAATCATACCAAAACCATAGTTTCAAAGTCTTAAACAAATTATCACTCCTTTATAGCTTTAAACATGGAACGCGTGTACATTCCAATAATTTGAACTAAGCAGTTTCCAATAAAATTATGTATCACGATGAGAATGAAACCAACAATCATGACAAAAATTGCTGTCTCCCATGAATCCACAGCTATGCCCAATAAGTATATATTAAAATATCGAAAAAGTAAGGGTGTAACGATACATACTAGTGGCATTACATACAGTAAAACAGCACATATAAGACTCATTATTCCGACCAAAAATTTCTGCATGAGCCAAAAAATAGCCCTCCAGTTGCTATTATTGAGGATTGTATCTCTCGCTTTAATCCATTTATCTCCCTCCTCTTTTTTTCTTGGTTCGAATAACTCTATCGATATATCTGTATAAACCTTTGTCTGAATACGTTCATACTGAACAAACGTGTGAGTTGTTTGCAGCACCCATGCTAATAAGGGAATACCCAAAAAGATAATCGTCATTACTAATGCAAATGTAACGCTGATCAGATAGAAACAAAAGTAAAAAAAACCGGATACAAAGGTAAATAACAAGAAATAAAAATCTTGCAAAGTTTTTTGAGCTAATGCTTTCGTCATTAATATCTCTCCTCCTCTTTCATTGCTAATGCGTTAAAAGCCACTCTTTTATTCTAAGTATTTTTCTGTCAAATACGGTAGTGTTAAAATGTCATGGTTTGTATGACATAACTATCAATACAGCCTTATTCCACTCAACTTTTGTTATCCTTTATAAATATGACAAAAAGTTCACTATCGAATATGATTCGCCACTTGCTATACTCTGTTCATACGCTAATTCTTTATGCTAAAGATAAGATTGTACTCCCGATTTTATCTTTTTTCTTTGCAAATTTTTTGATATAAAATAGGAATCCTTATAATAAGGATTCCTGAAAGAAACGACGTGTCATAATCAATTCCTTGATTTCATGCATCATACGTATAAATTCCTTGGTTCCACATTTCATCTACTAAATAATACGTAGTAATAGATTTTAAGAGATAAAATTTTTTTGTATTTCCAAATAAATCTATACCTACCCTTGTTATTCCAGTAACATATCTTAGGTGCTTGCTGCATATAAAATTATTATGCTTTTGGATTTCACCTCCCTACTTCAATAAAATAATCATGGTTACCTAGTTGTGGAGGATAAAAAACCTTGATTAACTTCTTGTTTCTTTACAGTGAATAATTCTTAAACACTTATTGTACTTAGTTTATATTTGTCCTTATTTTCATCATTTTATCGAAATACTAGAACGTCAGTTTTTGTTGAAAATGATATAATGAGTCAGCTGTTCAAAAATAAACTATGACAAAGTTTATCCGTTTTTCCTTTTTGCCTACTTGCGAAATTCAGCAAGTAAAATATTTTTAAAAGGATCAGGACTATTAGCTATGCGGTTATTTAAGTTGATTGCCAATGTATGCTTTCCTCCAAGTGTGCCTCCAGCAAGAGTAGAAAAACCTGGAGAGCCACCTGTGTGTCCCCATATCGATACACCGTTTGGAAGTTTAGTTTCATAGATTCCAAGACCATATCTGCCGATTTCAGCAATTCCTGTAGGAACTGTAGT
>NZ_JBBBBL010000034.1:0-24227 GCF_037120585.1 Bacillus sp. CCNWLW194
CGGAAGGCAACAAAGTTGCTTTCAAAAAGAATTCAGCAGGAGAAATCACATATTTTCACTACACCTCTCCTAAAAGCCTTGATTTTGTAGCAGATGCTCAGAAAATTAACAACAAACTACCTTTTGATGACGTGTCACCAAAAAGTAAATATAAAAGTCACATTGATAATCTTCATGCTCTAAATATTATGAGTGCTAAAACAGATAATCTATTTAATCCGATGGACACCATGACACAAGGAGAATTTGCGGATACGCTGTTACTTGCTCACGGATGGAACGGTTTTCCAGACGAATCCAAGGAGGCAAGGGAAAAAATGATGAATGGAATTCCAGAGTATAATCGTGCTACTCCGATTACCCGACAGGTCGCAGCAACTATGATTCAAAACGTAAAGCAAATTCAAGACTTGAAAATGATTCAAAATGATAAAGCTAGTAAAGTTAAATTACTTGATGCCGCAGATGATTGGGCAGTCCAATCTATTCAAGCACTTGCCTCCCAAGGAATTCTAGACCCTGATACTTCCATCAATGCTGACGGATCTTTTATGTTCCGTCCGAAAGATGTGTTACTGCGTCAAGAAGCAAGTTCCTTGCTGGATTTAGCTTTTGGCTATTATGCATTGCCTATTAAACGACAGTAGATTTTTATTCTAATTTGAATAATAAAAAATTGGATGTTAGTATCTTATCAATATCAAGCTAAAATAAAACAAGAAATTTAACTTGATAAGATCTTTATGAAAACGCAAACGATTCGAAGCATGACTCTATATATTTGAAATTTTTGTATTAAAAAAAGGAACCTATTAGGAAATATGATAGGTTCCTTCCTTTAATTTAATAGGCGTTATACACTGTAAATATGTTGAGTTAGATCTTCCACCTCCTCTGAAACAATTTTCTTAAAAGATAGAATTCTTACATGTTTGTAAGGTAAATGTAAGACAATTCAATATGAGGACTATAATACTTTAGATTAAATTATATATAGCCAATAAACGAACAGGAGATAATAACTATGAGTATATTAACAGTCCGTAACTTAAGTAAAATTTATAATACAGGAAAAGTATCTTATAAAGCTCTTTCCGATATTAATTTGACAATACAAAAAGGAGAATTTGTAGGAATTATGGGAGCATCAGGAAGTGGCAAATCAACTTTACTGAATATGATTTCTACTGTTGATGTACCAACATCAGGAGAAGTATTTATTAACGAAAAAAATCCCCATTGTTTATCTTCTAATGATTTAGCATTATTTAGACGCCGTGAACTAGGGTTTGTCTTTCAATCTTTTAACCTCATGAATACTCTAACTGTAAAAGAGAATATTGTTTTACCACTTACATTAGATAATGTAAGTTTGAATGAAATGAACAACAAAGTAGAAGTTATTTCTAAAAAACTGGGGATTGAACAGATTTTAAATAAAAGAACCTATGAAATTTCAGGAGGACAAGCTCAACGAACCGCCATTGCTCGTGCCCTTATTCATTCTCCTCAATTAATATTAGCAGATGAACCAACAGGAAATTTAGATTCAAAAGCGGCAAATGATGTGATGGAACTCCTAAAGAAATTAAATCAAGATCAACAAGTAACTATGATGCTAGTGACACATGATCCCGTAGCCGCGAGTTACTGTGATCGAATAATCTTCATTACAGATGGATCTTTTTATAATGAAATTTATTGCGATGACAATCGTTCAAAATTTCACAAAGATATTACAGATGTACTCTCTTTACTAGGAGGTAATTAACATGAATTTTCGTCAGCTTGTATATAATAATGTCACTCGTAATAAACGATTATACCTTGGACATTTTTTGAGTAGTACATTTGCCGTGATGATTCTATTTACTTTTGAATTGCTTGCATTTCATCCTAATTTCACTGGAAATCTTGTATCGACCAGTGAGACCATGAGTTCTTTAAGTACAAAAGGATTTAAAATTGCTCAATATCTAATCATATTTTTCTCCTTCTTTTTCATTCTCTATTCTATTACTATGTTTTTAAAAACAAGGAAAAAGGAATTTGGGATTTTATTACTCCATGGCATGTCTAATGCACAATTAAAAAAGCTAATTTTCATGGAAAATATGTTAATTGGATGTTCTGCAATTATTGTTGGGATTGGACTTGGATTAGTTTTTGGAAAATTAATCTTACTGATAAGTGGTTCCCTTTTCCTGTTAAAAGGTGGGCTTCCATTTCATTTTCCTACTAAGGCAATTTTAGTGACATCTCTTATGTTTTTTATTTTATTTATACTTGTCTCTTTTTTCACTGTACGGGTAATGAAAGTATCACAGCTAATTGAACTTATGAAATCCGAAGAAAAACCAAAAGCAGAACCAAAGTCATCTAAATGGCTAGCTTTCTTCTCAATTCTTTGTATTAGCATTGGATATATCTCGGCATTTTATTTAGATACAGCATTAAGAAAAGGAAATGAAATATACGTTCTGTTAATATGTGTTTTCTTAAGCGTATTAGGAACATACTTTTTATTTACTCAGCTCAGCTTTTATGTCATTACAATATTGAAAAATCGTCAATACACGTTCTTTAAAAAAACCAATATGTTAATGATTTCAGAGTTAACATATCGAATGACAGATAACGCAAGAACACTCTTTCTAGTAAGTATACTTTCCGCAGTTGCCTTTACCTCTATCGGTGCTTGTCTTTCTATTGGAAATGGCGCATTAGCGGCAGTTAACAGCTCTTATGCATTCGAATATAAATCATTTAAAGGCAACAACGAGGAGGCATCTCATATTTCTCAAATAGAGAAACAATTACATAATGCTGGATTCTCATATAAATTAGTATCCTCTACTGGTTTTTATACAGACGGAGGAATATCAATAATGAAACTGACTGATTACAACACAACTGCCAAAACACTAGGATACCCGGTAGAAACGTTAAAAAAGGAAACGGACAGTCTAATCCTTCCATCAAAAATGTATCTGAGAGCGGCTTCTCAAGAGGAATTAAAGAAAATGTCTTCATCACTTACACTAGAACAGGATAATAAACATTTTAATCTTTCGAGGAACAAAATATTAATAAATAATATTATCAGCCCATCTGCTCACTTTTCTGTCGTCGTTTCGGATTCAATGTACGAAACAATAATAAATACACAGCAATTAGCAGAAGTAAAGACCGGTTCGCATATAGACTATCGTTTTTTAATTAAAAATATGTATGAAACAGGAGATGTGGCTAAACAACTTGCGAAGATAATTTCAAATGATTATAGGAGCGGACGTCCGCCTTTTATATTTGATTGCCCGGTGTTAAAATGGTTAGAAGGCAAACAAGTGAATGCGATACTGTCTATTCTTAGTGTACTAGTAGGAGTTGTATTTTTTATTTTTGCAATTAGTTTCTTATACTTCCGTTTATTCACAGATTTAGAACGAGATAAAAGCCAATTTCAAATGCTTTCTAAATTAGGGTTAACTAAAAGAGAGTTAAAAAAAATTGTAACCCAACAAATTAGCATATTATTTTTTATACCTATCGTGATTTCAGTTCTTCACAGTAGCATGGCCTTCTTGGCAATAAGGGCTTTAGCGCAGAGCAGGCACATAGACTTACCTATTACAGGAAATTCTATTCTCATATTCACGAGCTTTATTAGTGTACAAATAATGTACTACCTTATTATTAGAAGAAGTTATTTACGTCAAATACTTCATTCCATAAATTAAAGTAGAAAATGAGAGAAATGCTGATGGTATTCCGTATATATACCTCTTACTTAAAGTCACTTTTTTAGTGAGCTAATTAAATTCTTTGTTTTACTAATGGAGTAGCACCACATCTCTATCAAGCTAAGAAAATAAAATTCCTCTTAAAATGAAAAAATACGCTACTCTTTCTGCAGGATTACAGGAAAGAATAACGTATTTTTTGTTTTATAGATAGTGTAAAATCTTAGCTTGATGGCGATGGGGTAACAACCCATCGCCATCAAGTTAAAAATCATATTCTTCCCCAAAATGAAAAAAGTCATTCTTTAATAAAATTACGTCTAAATTGAACATACATACAGCCACAATTTGCTGTTTTCTAAGCTCAAAGTTTACCTCTCCAATAAGTGGAAATAATAAAACTATAAAACATTGGATGGAGGATTTATAGTGACGAATAATGAGAATTACAGTGGAATATTACCCCATAATGCCGAATCTTATTGGACGAGCAGTATTCATTTACCAGACTACCCTTCCTTAGAAAATGACATGCATGTCGCTGTTATAGAGGCAGACAAGTTATTAAATGGAACGACTGGACATACGACAGCTAAAATTACGGCTCAACATGACATGATTTATGACGAGCTTATCAGATATACTGGAAAAACTACCTCAAGATTGTATTATGAAGCAAACATAGATGCTTTAAAATTCATTCAAGCCACAATTAATAAACATCACATTGATTGCGATTTTACTCAACAAGATGCTTATTTGTATGCCACAACAGAAGAATATGCATTTAAGTTAGAAAAAGAAGCAGAAGCTTATAAAGAGCTTCGTATTGAAGGCGAACTTGTAAACAAACTTCCTATTGATTTAAAAATACATAATGCACTTGTTATGAGAAATCAAGCACAATTCCATCCCCTTAAGTATTTAGCTCATCTTTCAAATATAATTACAGAAAAAGGTGGATACATCTTTGAAAATACCACAGCAGTAAATATAAAAACAGGTGAACAACCTGTAGTTTTTACCCGTGGAGGAGCTCAAATTGCAGGCAAGTATATTCTCTCTTGTTCTCATTTCCCTTTTTATGAAGGCGCAGGACTTTACTCTACAAGAATGCATGCAGACCGATCCTAGATAATTGCCGCTAAGACAAAAACAGATTATCCAGGTGGTATGTATATTAGTGTAGATGAACCAACCCGCTCCCTCCGTTCTACAACAATTAATGGAGAAAAATTTATTCTTATCTCTGGAGAAAGTCATAAAACGGGACAAGGCGGAGAAACACTAAAACATTATGAAGCACTAGAAATATTCGGGCAACAAGTTTTTGGCCTTGAAAATATCCCATATCGTTGGTCAGCACAAGATTTAATTACACTAGACAAGATTCCTTATTTCGGTGAAATTACCTCCGATCAAAAAAATATATTAATTGCTACTGGATACAGAAAATGGGGTATGACAAACGGAACCGCAGCGGCGCTTTTATTTCGAAACATCATATTAAAAGAAAAGACCAAGTATCGGGAATTATATACTCCCTCTCGTTTCCACATGAATCCTAGTTTAAAGAATTTCTTAGTCGAAAATGCCAATGTTGTTGGACACTTAATTAAAGGAAAGTTAGAGATTCCTCAAAAATGTATTCGTGATTTATCTAACGATGAAGGAGCCGTCGTTGACATTGATGGACATAGAAAAGGAGCTTATAGAGACGCAGAAGGGAAACTTTATATTGTAGATACAACTTGTACTCATATCGGATGCGAAGTTGAATGGAACAATGGTGAACACTCTTGGGATTGCCCATGCCATGGTTCGCGATTCTCGTATACAGGAGAAGTACTTGAAGGGCCTGCTGAAAAACCATTGCAAAAATATGATTATAAAATGATAGATAATCTTACTTCAGAAGACTCTGGTTACTAACTAAATTTATGTAGCGGTTATGAAACTCGGGGGACATTATTATTAAGATGGCAGCTTTAAAATTATAAAATCATGGAATAAATCCTCAAACAAATTATATGAATAATATATTGAAGTTGCACGAGTCAATAATCTGTTGAGGTACGAGAATATTGCTGTAACAAGAAGCATAAGCTGACCATTTTGTCCATCTTATGCTTCTTTTAGTTTACGATAAGCTTTTATTATTTAATTTTAATTTTGTTATTTTACACGTATTCAGTTGCAATCCGGTCCTATTTGCGGTTTTCTTATTTGTACAATCTATTTATTTTGTGCAATCTTAGCACCTTCAAATAATTTATCCGTATAATTTTTAAGGTCCTGCCAATTATCCTTCGCTGTATTCATATCTGCTATTATAATCTCATCAAACAAGTCTAGGCTAATGTTGTCAACACTGTCAATCAATGATTTATATTTTTTCTCCACTGTCCCCCACTGAGTCTTTATATTTTCAAGAGCAGTAACAGCTGTACCAACTGTTGCAGCCATGTGTTCCGTTTTATTTTTGGCATCAGTCAAAATAACTACTTCTGCCTCTGCTCCAGAAATTCTGGACTTTAATTGTTCTATTTCTTGTTGTGCAGATGCGATATTCTTGTCAGTAGTGACAATCAATGGTATACCAATCGGAGGCATAAATACAGATAAAGCTATATAGCCACCACGTTTATCATAGTTTTCTTTAATTGTATTATTACAATTCTCAATTCGTTGTTGTAGAAGCGGAATACCAGCGTTCGTACTTTCTAGAATATTCTCCAATTGATTGAAATCTTCTTTGAAATTTCTTGTATTTTCTGCTATTTCACCTTGGAAATTTTTCAATTTTTCTAACAGTACATCTAATTTTTGGCTATTGTACAAAATACTATTGTACAAATTTTCTAGTTCATATTTTAATTTCTCTTTATCTTTTTGCTCTATAGCAGTTAGTAAAAGCTTATAACTTGCTTGAAACGTATCATTATAACTTACAATATTCTGATGCGTGTACATAATACGAGTTTTAAAATACATGAACCAAAAGTCGGCATTCTCTATTGCATCCCGTTGATGCTTAATCATGTTTGCTTGTAAATCACCATTTATAGAACTTATTTTACTTAAATCTGTCAGCTGTTGATTACTGATTGTATTGGCATATGAATCCATTGTAAGGATATTTGCCACCATTTTTCCCATTACTTCTTTAAATTCACCAGGACCAAGAGAATAGTTCTTCAAACTTTCTTGCTGTTGGGACACAGTTGGTTCTGCTGCTAAAGTATGAAGTGGAATTACATTATTCGCTGCCATTCCCGTAATGATTGTTGACAAAATAATCTTCTTATATAAATTCTTATTCAACTTTTTCACCTACTCTTTTACATGCATCACATATTTTATTAAATTCATAAGCTTCTATTCTTTACTTCAAATGAATTAAGATTATTGCAAATAAAAAAACATATTAAAATAGAGCTTCTCGTACTTTCTTATTCTATAATCTTTATTAAGTTTCATAACTATATAGGAAGTCTCCTGCTCAAACTTGAACAGGAGACTCACATTAAGTGTTCTTCAAAAGGGAAAGTCAGTATATTATATTTTTCATTACTTCACTAAATTCTTGAAGTAATACTATTTTTTCTCTTCCACAAATTTAATCTCGCTATTCTGAATATTTTCGGCATACTTTCTAATCTGCTCCCAATGATCTTTCGCTGTATCCAGATCTGCTGTTATATCCATAGCAAGGAATTCTGGGTCAACCTTTTTAGCTTTATCAATCAATGCGTCATATTTTGTACCCATTACATCCCACGTAGTCTTTATATTTTCAAGAGAAACAATAGCTTTATCAATTGTATCTGTTAAATTTTTAATATCACCTTGCACTATCGTTAACCTACCTGACTGTAGTTCCGCCATTGAAATATCTTGTGTTAGCTTTATAATTTCTTCTTGTGCCTTGATTATCTGCTGCTGAGATGAAACTACTCCGTATATCCCACCTCCTAATATAGGTGCACCAATGGGCGCAAAAGGTGTAAGAACCAAATATGCACCAGCAGCAGTTGCAACCGACGATGCAATATAAATTTTGTTATTCTCATCGATTACTGCTTTATTTGTTTTGATTTGTTCCTGGAACAGTGGAATTCCAGCTTCTTCACCAGTTAAAATATTTACGATTTTTTCAGCATTCCCTTTTAAATTTTGTGTATCTTTTTCTAATTTGCCGCGAAAGCTTTTCAAATCATCCACTAATTTGGTAACTTGACCTTTATTCTGTGAAATTTCACCATTCAACTTTGTAAGCAAAGCTGTTAGTTTGACTGGATCATTTTTATATTGTAATAAATAACGAGAATAATTTTGGAATGTTGTATCATAACTGATAATATTTTGATTCGTCGTAATTATTCCTGATTTCAAATTATTTAACCAGTATGTTGCATTTTCTCTAGTAATATTTTGGTTGGCTTTAATGTCTGTTTTTAAATCATTGCCAACTGAAGGTAAACCATCCAAATTAATATCTGCTTGTTTAAGTATAGTTAAAGCATACAGGTCCATTACCAACATATTGGATTTAGTGTCCTTCATCGCATTATCAAGCCCTGTTGGTCCAAGGTAATAACTAGGGTATTTAAGGTCTTGATTTGCATGAATAGGTGCTGGTTCCTCTGCTGAGGCATATGATGACATAATTCCACCCGCTACGATTGTTGCTATTAATGTAGATAAGGCCATTACTTTATAAGGTTTTTTCATCACATTTTTCTCTCCTTACATTATATTGTTGGGAATTATTGTTATTTATTCTACAAATTTTATCCTGTTACTTTTATTTTTGTAACACTCTCTTGATATTCCGTTGTTTGTTTTTTCAATTCATCTGTAAACTGTTTAAGCTCTTTTAATCGTGCTTGTAATGAATTGGAATCTATTTTCGTATCAGCATTAAGACTTGTTCCCGTTTGAATCATTATGTTATTAAAGGTGTCCCAACTACTTACTAGATTGTCAAAACTCTGAGTTTGATTTTTAACTGTTCTTGTAAAATTATTTAATTGCTGCTCAATAAGTGTCATTTGAGTTGCTTGCACTTCAATATTCGATAAATTTTGTACCAATTGAATTAGTTGCTGTTGCTTCTGAGCAATAGCTTTATTCAGTTCTGTTACTTTATCATTTTTGAGTTGTCCATATTGGTTATAAATCGCTTCTAAATTAGACACGTCTACAGTTTTATCCTTAACTCCATCTTTCAAAATATTAATAACCGACTTTGTAATATTTAAAGAACCGTCTAGATTTTCTTTTGGTAGAGCTAGAAGTTTTTCAAAATCTTCTTGAATGCCTACATTAAGTTGTCCCATTTCTGTTCTTAATTTTTCAATGTCTCCGTTTGAACTCTTATAAGATTCAAACGCTCTGATAACTTTAATAGAAAATTTATTACTATCTTCAACCAAATCGTCTTTAAAATTATTTAAGTCTTCTGAATTTATTTTTATATTATACTGAATTGTTTGCACGTCACCTTGAAGTAAATTAAAAATACGTACAAATGATGCTTTTGCTTGCGGATCTTCATTCATTTTTCCAGCTAGTTCAACCAATGTATTATAATAATTTGTAAATCTTATTCCGAAACTCTGTATGTCTTGATTTACTTTGAATAATTTTGGATTATATACATCCAACCAGTCTCGAACTTGGTTTCTTGCAGTACCTTGATCAGTTGTTATTCCATATATAGTATTTACATTAAGGTCTGGTTGCTGTAATATGATTAGCCCATATCCTTGAATTAATGGCGTCTGTGATCCTAATTTCGTAATCGAATTTGATAACCTATCCATAGCTGGTCCAAGTATACTGCTTGGTTGTAAATAAGTTGTATTACTTTCTGCAAAAGTATTTACAGGTGAGAAGCAACTTGTAGATACTGCTGTAACTAATAATCCTGCGACTAACGCTTTTTTCATAGTGATCCCCCCATTTATTGTTGTCTTTTGATAAAATAGTTGGACTAAATTTTAATTAATTTGAAATCCAACATTACAACAATTAATCTATATAGATTAATTTAAAGATGAATCTTAAGGAATATAAATATAGATTGTAAACATTTGTACATAATGCCCTACTATAAACTTATTCCCTAAGTCATTACATAAAAGACATATACGAAGATGATCTTGATTTTATATGTCTTAAAATGTAACTAACACCTTGTGCCCTTATTAAAACATCAAATTTTCAGTGCGTATATAGTAAAATTTTGTAGGTTTTTGTATAATTTTATCCTTTTTTATTTTTTTATCTTAATTATTTAATATGTGTACAAATTAAAATACTATACTTCTAAAATTACTATGCAACTTCACTACTATAATTAAAATAATTATAATTTAATAATACTGATAAAAAGGTACCTAATTTAATTTAACTAGGTGAATTTTTATTTTCAAAAAAATATTTTAGTATAATTTTCAATACTCTTCGCTTATTTCTTCCTCTATATGGATATGTAAAATTGCATATCCATATAGAGGTAAGTTAACTATTATATATAGTCATAAGTAATAAGTTTCCAAATATATGCATTACCAGTAGGCATCCCACCCCATCGCCGTCAAGCTAAGACTATATAAGTTTAATTTCACGTGAGATTTTTTCTTTTTTCTAAAGATCTAGTGTAAGTTCTTTAAAGATTTGCATAACAAATAAACCCTATCGGGTTTCAATTTTTTTGGATTACGCTACATGATTGTGAGACATAGAAAAGTTGTATACGACACCTAAGATATCAAAGACTGTTTTTTTCTCATACCTATGTGCTTTTCGTCCGTTTTTCTGTAAGAGATTAAACAGACGAAACAATATCTTTGTTAATTCTTGAGTGTCTTTTTGTAAAGATTGATAAATAAGTGAAAAATAATCTTTGATGATATAAATTGCTTTATATTCACTTAATTCTCGTTTCTTCTTGATGAGGAGTAATTGGCGCATTTGAAACATGGTGGAGGAACAAAGAAGGATACTTATTAATTGTCCGTATAAGTGACATTCTAGTCGTTCTAATTTTACAGAATTACAGTGGTGAATACGAAAAACGATTTCCATGTTTTAAAGATAAGTTCAATTTGCCATCGTAAGGAGTAAAAATCGTATACTTGTTCCTTTGGACGGGTACCCCATTTCCATTTGTAAGTTTTAGTGGAAGTTCTTTAATGGTTAATTTAATAGCAATAGGAATATTGCTTAATATTTCAATTTTCAATAAAATAAAGTTTATTAATTATGATATATGATCTTCTACATGTTATTCTATTATTAATGGATGAATTCTTTCTGATTTTGGACAGACTGATTTCGTAAATCAATCTGTTGTTTTTTCATTAGAATTATCGCTAAAAAATGAAATAAACACAGTAAAAAAAATAACATTGTAAAAATTCGTGGCAAGGGATGAAGGATTCACAATGGCTGAGAAAATATATATATAATTGGCTGGTCTCAATTCTTAAAATTCTATTTATTATATAGATAAGCATAAAAATATTAGGAAGTTACCAGTAATATATATCAGATAGAAATTATTAAATCAAAAGAAAAAACTATCATTGAAAATATAAAGCATTAAAGACAGGGCAAAAGATACACGAAACAAAGAATACGGATGCAAAAAATGGATCAATTTACGTATAGAGTACATTTTAAATACGATTTTCAAGAAAAAGCATTTAAGTAAAGCTTTGCTACAGATTTGTGGGTAACCTGTAACAGACGAAACACCTCCTATTGTTAGACTGTCTACAAAAGCAAATAAAACCTGTTTTGTGGATTTATTTTCCTTTTATTTAGTTATAGTACTAGTAACTTCTTCTATTTTGGAGATAGTGATGGCCACTATCATTCTTCTAGGAATACAGAATTATTAATGCATTCATTTTTGGATATTTATCAGTTCCAAGTTAACAATTCTAAATAAAATTACCCTTTAGGAAATTAAAGTGTCAACAGTAAATTTTGCTAAGAAAGGACAGAGAATAAGACCACCGGTAAAGCTTTTACTTGAATTAATTATAAGATTAACGTAAATAGCAAGATTAAGCTCGTAAAATTATAATATATATATAAACCAAATCGGAGTGAATACGATATGAGAGCGGTCGCGAAAAAAGTAAGAATAATACGTTTGCAGGATAAATATTGCGAAAATTGTAAATATCAAACGGATGTAGAACAGTATTGTATTAAACAATGCGAAATAGGAAAAAAACTTATTACGCTGGGTAAAAAAGAATTTAGAAAGAGATTGACAAAAGTAAAAACTATAGAAGAAAAATGGGATGAAAAGTGCAAACAAGCAATAATTTTATATAATCAAGGAGTAAATTATCCAGATATTGCAAAGGAAATGGGGTGCCACGTGAGTAATTTGTATAAAGAGCTCAAAAAACGTGGATGGTTACAAATGTAAAATCATGAAATAAATTTTCAAACAAGCAAGTTATACGATTGGAACATGCTTTGTATTTGATATGAACTGTATACTTGCTTATTTTCAGCAATTACAAAATAAACTAATTCATTTATATGATCTAATTTTTGTTCACCTAAAATTGGTATTTCACACCTTCTCATTTTTGAGGAAGGAGTCTTCTGTCGAAAAACGATAAAATTTTAACATTAAATTTCTGGGTTATAATTTCTAAAAAGAAAAACACCCGTTCTGATTAAGGACGAGTGTTTTTCTTTTTAGGTTATCTAACAGGGATAAACTTCCATGAGCTAGGTTTTTGTTTTTTTTCACCTAGTACAATCCAATTTTTCTTTGCATTTATATTCTCATAATTTAATGGATAGTCATCTGTAAAAATATTATATTCTGTAGGATTATCCAGGTTAATTTTAATTTTAAAATCAGCTAAACTATCAGATTTTTGAGCAAGGTGAATCCAACTAGAATAATTAGACCAATTTAAATATTGGAATTGGTCGTAATTTGAGTGCTTCATGCGAAGATATATACTCTCCCCGTGGTGTAGCTTTGTATCATTTTCTTTGTAGAATTCAAATTCCATAGGTGTACCAGATAAACCATTGTTTTCTTTATTTGCAAGTGTGACATAATCGTAACGATTTGCTAAATACCATTCAAATGTTAAACCTTGATAAGGAGATTCACTTGGTACGATATAATAATTTTTCCCTGCTTCTATGACGTTTCCTTCTATATCATAGATTAATGCAGTCTCTATACTTGGAGCTTTCACATTTTCAGTAAAAGTTTTAAACCACAGATTTAAGAAGCCTGCTGTATTGCGCTGAGCTTCTTCTAAGCTTCGCTGCACAGCTGGGGTAACCATTTCTTGCCACAATTGTGCCTTACCACTATTATAATACTTAAATGTTTTATCATTAGTAATATTTTGGATTTCAGGTTTAGCTACTCGAGCTGCATAATCAATCCATTCTTCAGGTGTGGATAGAGAATTATTATAGTTCCCTCCAGTATTGACTGCAAATTGCTTTTGAATGGTTGTAACATAATTTTCAAAGTAGCTATGATATTTTATAGCTCTCGTATCAATTGCAGTAAAATTTGCTGCATGCATAGGTTGAGTAGCATCTGTAAAGTAGTGGGTAGCTACTCCTAAGTAATAGAAAGCTTTTTCATAGTCCTTATTTCGTAAATGTTCTCCAGATGCATAAAAGTATTTCTTACCTTGTGTAAGAGCCGTTGGATTTGTTTCTCCTCTATAATTTTCTTTAGTATCAGGATCATAAAAGTGCGATTTCCATCCGCCTTTAAAAACGCCACCTATTCCTGTACCACCATCGTTAAACTCTGCATTATAATCTGCATCATATAATCCTTTAGAAAATAAATCTTTATATTGTGGATAATTTAAAAAGTCCACAGCCTGCTTATTTGCTTCAATATTAGATTCTGTTTTCATAATTTCAATAGCTTGTTTTGCAATCCATAAATGTGTACTTTTATCAGAATGATACGGAGCTTCTGCAGACCATCTTGCAGTAATAGGATCATTCTCATTTAAATCAATTTGATCGAGATGAGCATAACTACTTTGAGGACATACTCCTAAAATAGTTAAAGTCACTCCAGCTATACATAGTGTTGATACGATTTTTTTCATTTTTTATCCCTTTCTAAATATAAAGATTCTTATGCGGATATTCATCTTATTCACGAAAGTTATATAGCTCTAATAAAAGAGCGATTAGCAAAGGCTAATTGCTTAATTTCTCTCTTAATGGAATACCAACACATATTGATTAAATTAACCCTAAACAATAGTTTTTCTTCTCTACCTCTAGTTATATATAAAAGCGCGTCTTATTTAAACATGTTTTTTTATGTAATTTTACATATCCAAAAATAGGGAATTGAGTAACCTTCCATTTATTATATTAATGAAAGACCGTTGTCTCTAGATAATTGAAATTATGTTGTTTTAAGTTAATAATCTATATCCATCAACTAAAGAATTTAGAATTACTCCAAAATGAAAAAATGAACTTTTTGAAGTGTTGTTTTGTTTGCTTTTCTATATTCCCAAAAAGTAATCTAGGTATTAAGGGAAAAGGTTTTAGATTTGGAAACGTAAGTGACATCTCATTTGGTACTCGTTCCTCTAAAGAACCATATTCTCTAATACAAAAATTTCCTGATAAGTTGGACAAGTCTTTAGCAAAGTTTGGAGAAAGAAATACTGACATAACTTTCATATTTTTTACTGCTTCTGGAACAAAAGTTATTTGAGTTAAATTAAGTATCATGGTTGCATACATTTTGTCTTGATAGCGGTCGATTGGGTAAGTTTCATTTGGTAATGAATAGGGGATCTTTCCAATCCAACTTTTATTTATAGATAAATCGGGTCTTTTTCCGCCTAAATATGTATTCTATTTTCTCCTAATTTTAATTGGTAATTATATTGTATCAATAATGAAAAAATACGCTATTCTTTCTGTAAAATCATAGAAAAAGATAACGTATTTTAATCATTTTGAGGACCACATAATGAGTATAGGGTATCAGAAAAAACTTGTTAAGGTTAGTAATTCTATACTATTTCATTTCATACAAAAGGAATTTGCTCATTATTAACGAAAGTGTATGTTAACTTGATGAATTCATTCATATACCGTACTACAAATAAACATGAGAACAATCTTATCCTACGATACATAATTATAATCTGTTTTGAAAACTAGTAAAATTAAGGAGCAATATTGTATGGGGAAAAAAGTACTGTTTTTTGGGGATTTCGGAATTGACGATACGATAGCTATCATATATGCGCATTTGACAGATAAAATTGATGTTATAGGAATTGTTGCAGACTATGGGAACGTACCTAAAGCTGAAGTTGTTAGAAATGTTCGCTTTTTACTTAAAAGTGTGGGTAAAGAATATGTAAAAGTTTTTGGTGGGGCGGAGCATTCCATGTCTTCAGAAGCTGAAACTTTTTATCCGGAAGTTCACGGTAAATTTGGGATAGGGCCCATTTATCCAGGACTAGAGATACAGACATTTGAGAATTTTTTTGAGGTTCTCACACTTATTAAGCAGCATAAAAATGAACTTATTATCGTGAATACCGGGCGGCTAACTTCACTTGCAACTTTATTTCTCCTTTATGGTGATGTGATGGAATATGTACATTCTTATTATATTATGGGAGGAGCTTTTCTATATCCAGGAAATGTTACTCCCATTGCTGAAGCTAATTTTTATGGCGATCCTGGATCAGCCAATATTGTAATGAGATACGCAAAGAATCTATCAATTTATCCTTTGAATGTTACACAATCGGCTATTGTGACACCGGAAATGGTCAATTATATCCACTCTAAAGGGAAAACTAAATTTTTAAAGCCTCTTTTAGACTATTACTATTATCAATTTTATCAAAAAAAAGTTCCTGGAATACAAGGTAGCCCGGTTCATGATGCACTTACTTTAATTGCGATTAATCATGATGATATTTTTACGTACCATCAATCAGCAGTGACAGTTAATGTACTTGATACTGTAAGAGGACAAAGTATAGGAGATTTTAGGTCTACTTTTGAACCAGAAACATTCGGTAATCGTCCAAAACATAGGATTGCAATAAAAATGAATTATGAACAGTTTTTTAAGGAGTTTATGACTGTAATGACTGGCGAACTATTTTAGGTAAAACCCTTATATATAAGTATATGTTTTGCTATCAAGCTAAGCTTTTAAAGCACCCTCTAAATGGAATTTTGTTGTTTTTATAGACCTGGAATTTAATTTAATTATGTTTGGGGGTAACTTATTTCCTTAAGTTGATGGTGATGTTGTTGAGACTCCTAAAACAATTTATGATTCTGGTACTGCGCATAATTATGGTAGATTTGTAACACCTATTACATCAGTATATAAGCCAGGATCATATGTAGCTGTTATGAAACTTGAGGAGAATTATTATGGTGGTAGCTTTAAAATTTCAAAAAAATGAAAGTTAATTTCACTAATGATAATATTTTTGATATGATCAATGTATAATAAAAACATAACTCATGTAATAGTCTAGGCGGTATACTTAACCAACGGCCGCTTAGCTAATGAGTTATACCCCTTAGAAAAGGTACCTTGCAGCAGGGGTACCTTTTCTTTTATTTTTAGTGGTAAATTATTTTAAATAGAAGCTATATAGTTAAAAAGTATAATGATTAAATTGTAATTGAAGTGAAGTATGTATCCCATATGAATATTTTTAAATATTAGAAAGAAAATCATTTGAGTGATGGCTGGTATGCCGATAATAGCTAAACATTGTATCCAGTTAAAATTATACGTGGAAAGATGGAGTAACCCAAATGAGCTTCCAGACAATATTAAAGAGGTTGTAATTGAAGTAATGGGACTTGTTACGAAGGAGCGTGTAATCTTGTGCCAAAAGAATAATATAGATACAAACATGATATTCTCACCAATTAATTGAATGGCAATTCCAGGAGTTTTATAAAATATATTGATATTCCCGTCATTCCCAATGGGGTTAGATGTCCCAGTGAATGTTGTTAGCGATATAAGTACAGCCAAAAACAGCAACATTATAAAATAAATAATGAAAGCACTGAAGAAAGAAATTTTTAGCTGATGGAAAGTGATTTTTTTAGAAAATAAAAATCTTTGTTCCCACATTATAAATAAAAATACCAATGAGATAGGAAGCGAAAAACATAATGCTTTAAACGCATATTGTAACACGATATCTATATTATTTATAAAATTGAACGTAAATGCAGGGGAAGGTAAGTATACTGTGGCAATACAAAATAATAGCAGTATTATGAGCTGCAGATATGTTTTAGTTTGTACTAAGCAATCTAAATATGTGTTGGCAGCATTTAACGCGTTTAAAGACAGTTTCCACTTTCTAAAAACAACGTTCATGACATCCCTCCATTTTTATAATAGTAAATACATTTGACTCATACTCTTACATTCTAGTCTCCCCTACTTTTATTAAATGTAATCTTATATCACTCCACTTTATAAAATTTCAAGTACCGTAATTTTCAATTATATTTAAAATATAGTCAACAAGGGGATTTCTATTCCAATAGAAAAAGCACCCCTCTGGATGCTTTTTTATTATATATCTACTATTTCATCTTGATGGCTATGCGGGTTATTTCATTGAATTTATCTTTAAAACATGGAAATCATTTTTTCGTATTCATCACTGTAATTCTGTGAAATTAGAATGGCTAGAGTGTCATTTATATGAAATACTAATTAGCATTCTTTCTGTCCCTCCATCATGTTTCAAATTCATCAATTACTTCCTCATCAAGAAGAAACGAGACAGAAATTTCATGTTCTTTCCTTGCTAATTAAAGTGTAGTGAGCATCATATCATTAAACTTTCACTAAAATCTTCCCCTTACATTATGATACGTTTTGTAATTTAACACTCCTCCCCTCAAGTGGCTTCTGTATATAATACATTTAAAATATATTTTTTTATAAATCAAAGATTTCCTGACATACTCTTAAAATTTTTTGTGCACGAATAAAATCTCTCCGTAAACGTCCAATAGCTTTAAAATATACCAAAATTGAGAAATATTATGAAAAAGACACTCTTATGAGTGCCTTTCTTAGCAACTAAGTCCGCTGTAGCTACTACCATAACCCATATGAATTTCTCCTGTAAGAGGATATTTTAAGTTCATATTTAATTATTAAAATAAACCGCACCAAAGTTTTCATTAAATCTTTTACACCAAACAGAAACCGAACCATATTCATTTACATCTATCCCTTCAGGAATTTCGTAGTTTTGGTCTCCTTTATTTCCCTTTAATTTTCCTAATTCAATATACTTATAGTTTTTCACGTCTTCATTATTTTTCAAACGATTTGTAGGAACTAATACAACTCGTACATCTGGTCCATTAGATGTTGCAAAATTAGAAAGTCGTAAAACACGTTTTCCATCCGCTAATTGGTGAATTTTTGCCGTTCCGGCTGTTTCATGGACACCGTTTTGAAACTTACCTTCCCTTATTACTCGATCACTTTGCTGCTTTACTTCAGTTGATTGTATCTCTGCTTGTGGCAATGATTCATTTACGTGCTTATCAATAAATAATTTCTCTGGTCGGAACAATGACCATAAAATCCCCAATACAATTATCAAACCACCTATAAGCCATACATATTTTCTTTTCATAAAGTAAAAAACCTCCTGTAACATACTGTGTAGTAGTATGTTAACAAGAAGGTCTTTCATTTTTCTAACGTAAATGTTACAAAAGTCTTTCAGCCATCTTATCTTTTTACTGATGTGATGGGAAGAGTGAACCAAAATTCACTTCCCTGCTTACCATCTGCGCGATTCCTTACACCAATTTCCCCTTTGTGCATTTCAATCAATGATTTTGCAATAGCTAATCCAAGTCCGGAACCTCCAGATTGTGAACTTCTTGATCGATCTGTTCTAAAAAAACGTTCAAATACACGTAATTGATCATTTGGAGAAATTCCCATTCCTTCATCCCGCAAAGTGAATTGGACCTGTTGAGTTGGTTTATTTTCCACTATAGTCAATTCAATTGTTCCAGAGATAGGAGAATATCGAATTGCATTATGTAATAAATTACCTATGACCCTTTCTATTTTACAAGGCATAATCAAAAGTCGAGGTAATGTATCAGGGACATCCAATTGCACATGGATTTGTTTGTCTCCTAATAAGACAGAATGTGACTCTAATACATCTAATAGAATTTTATCTAAATGTGTGAAACTTGGGTGAAAATCTACTTGCTCAAACTCTAACTTTGAAAGATCAAATAAGTCGTTAATTAATCCATTTAATCTTTCTATTTCTTTTAAAACCGTTGCTAAGTATTGCTTTTTCATTTCAGGATCTTCAATCAGGTTATCTTGTAATGCTTCTATCATCATTTGCATGCTAGCCATAGGTGTTCGTAAGTCGTGTGAGATATTGGTAATTAGCTCCTTACGAGAGTTTTCCTGTTCCTCTAACTTAGTAAACCCTTCTTCTAATTTTTTTGCCATCTGTTGAAAGGCTGTTGCTAATTCTTTAAACTCACGTGGTTCTTGCCCAATTATATACATTGTTTCAAAGTGTCTATCACTAAATTGTTTCGTCAATTTTATTAAATTTTGTATAGATCTCATGATAGGACGTGTCATTAACCAATAAATAAACGTTGAAATAATGAATGCCACAAATGCAATTACTGTTAATAACCGCGTTTGTTCCGGTTCAAGTAACATTTTGGTCTCACTATACCATATAGCAATTACCATAATACTGGTACTTAATAAATTCATGAGTAACAATTGAATACGTAATCTCATGTTTCATTTCCTCCATTTGGCTCAAAGCGATATCCTATACCCCAAACCGTATGAATCCAACGATTCTTTATCGTATGCTTCTCCAGCTTTTCACGTAAACGACTCACTAATACGGTAACTGTGTTTGATGCCCCTTCATGTCCAAAATCCCAAATTAATTCAAGAAGCTGCGAGCGAGAAAATACTTGTTTTGGATGCTTTGCCATGAGATAAAGTACCTCAAACTCTTTCACCGTTAACTCCACTTCCTTATCACAAACAAGTACATATCTTGTCTTTGGATATATTTTTAAATCTGGAAACTCTATCACTTCCAAAAGGGATTCTTTCACTTGTATTGGTACATGGCTTCCTCTTCTTAGTATAATTTGAACCCTTAATACTAATTCACGAGGGGAAAATGGCTTGGTTAAATAATCATCTGCCCCCATTGTTAAGCCTAAAATTCGATCCCTTTCCTCTCCCTTAGCAGTTAACATAATAATAGGGACATTTGACTGTTGACGAATTTCCTCGCATAATTCCCATCCATCTTTTTTTGGCATCATCAAATCTAATATAATTAAATCTGGTTGATGTGTAAGAAATAAATCCCAACCTTCTTTACCATTTACAGCGGTATAAACTTCATATTCTTCTCTTTCTAAATACCGTTTGCATACTTCTCGAATATTTTCTTCATCTTCTACGATTAAAATTCTTTTCTTCATATACTATCCTCACTTCTTTTTCACCAATAACACAAAATTTATTTTTTCTATTATCAAATAAAAATATCTTTATAGGTAAAGATATAGAAACTAATCACATAAATAAATCAGAATTCCACATTTCAGCCTCGAAACAAATGAAAATTCGGAAAATAAATTATGTAATATAGATAGTAATCTTAACATTTGATTACTTATATGACTAGATAAGTATTTAAAATAGCAGTTACTAAATCATATAAATTAAAAGGAATGAGTCCGATTCAACATCGAACTCATTCCTTATTAGTAACCTAAATTATTGTATCTAACTTTTCGGATTCAATTCATTTCCGTTTCTCTTTCCAAACTTAGCAACAGAATTATTACCTATTACTGAACTCTTGATAGATTCCATGCTATAGTATCAGTCCCATTCTCTCCATTACCATATTTCATATAATCGATTAAATATCCTACCTTTAACTTGTTACCATTAGATAGTATGTTCCATTGCTTATGGTGTCCAGTGAAATTCTTTGGATATGCATGATTAAATTTAAAAGTACTTGCGTTCTGTTTTTGATCTAAATGGATATAACTATCTTGAAGTTTTAAATATGCATAATCTGAATAAATAGGATTTTGAAATTTAATTAATACCTCTTCATCCTTTTTAATTGGCTTTCCAGGTTTAGGTTGACCTACTCTTTCAATAATTACATTCACTTTTTCATCGCTAGATTTTTCAGACCAAAGATACTCCCATTTATTCCCGGCATGATGACTTCCCCAATAAGCTGTATTTCCATATGAGGCCACAGTATAAGGAACTCCTTCTGTAACAAATTCACCTGAATTATCTACTACATAATCTTCAAATTCTTTATTAGCTTTAATTTCAGTATCAATCTTTTGTAAAGGCGTTAAATTGTGTGCGTCATTGATTTCAAATGTAACTTTTCGGTGCGCAGCAATTTCAGATTTAATAGGGTGTATATTTTCTCTAGACTCATATGTAAATCCATTCTCACGTTTAACTAGTGTTACTGTTTGTGACGGAGCATTCCATTTCTTGTTATACGTAGTAGGAATCTCTTTACTAACTCCAAATAAACCAGGTAAAATTGTTGCCCTAATCTTTTGAGTCACAGAATCATAAATACCTTCTACTAATGTTGGTTGCTGTAGTTTTGCAAAAGCACCGTGTACAGAGTCTTTATGTAAATAACCGCGATCTCCCTGTCCCGCTTTTAAATCGTTTAATGTATCAGTTCCATTATTAGCTGAAACCACTGATACGTTATTAGTACTTTTAGCCTTGTTTACAATATGATTTACTTTTTTCGTATCTATATTTACATGTTGAAAAACTTCGTTATAGGATAACACTGGCTTATCAGCAAGGGATTTGTCTTTAGGAGTATATACCCTAAACTTTGGTGTATTTCCTATATCTGTTTCTAATTGTTCAGTAGCTGCATTCACTCTAGACTCATATCTTCCTGAATCCCCCAAATGCATAATTTCTTCACCTTTTTCGATAGATAAATCCATTGTACTTGTAGGTAAAACTTCAATCGAAAGAAGTTCCCCTTGTTCAACAGCTTTCAATTCATCCAAAGATAAGACAATATTTGCATCTGCTTGCCCTTCTAAACTGTCAATAACTACTTCTGTTTTATTACGTCCACCTTTTTCTGTACTTAAATAGTTTGCTTTATAACGATCTTGTGTTGCCTTTACAGTATTAATAATTTTGTTTCCTAAACGAATATTAAAATGAGGCGAAACATTTTCAGCGGATGCTGTTCCTACATTCTTATATTCCAAATGTACCCGTAATTTTGCTGCGTTCGCTGTATCCACAGTTGTTGCAGTAGACCAATCAAAATTATTTGTATAACTCTCCGTTTCCGTAGTTGTTTTTGAATATCCATATCCCAAATTTGCTGAAACACTTCCCGAAGGAACAGGACCGGCTGCTGAGCCTTCTACACCACCTGAACCACTTAAACCTACATTAAATGAATGTTGTGTAGATACACTTTTTTCCCATCCTCTGCTAACTGATCCGCCATTATTATCCGTAATGGTTGCAATAGGAATTACTTCAATTCGTTTGACACCAATTTGCAAATTCGGCATGTTGGCAACTATCGGATTGAAATTAGTATCAGAATCGTTGTTATAATTCTCAACCTCATACATATCAGTAAAAGGATCACCATCCGTATTTGCATTCATAGGATTCGATATAAATTTTGGTTTCCCTTTATCCTTCTCAGGATCCCATGCTTTCGCTTCATTTTTTCCAGTTTGTGAATTGAATTCAATTTTATATCCATTAATCTCTAAGTCGTTAGAAATACCATCTTTGTCCCAATCATTGTTTGCCATTTCAATGTTTTGTGTAATGAGCGAACCTATCTCCCCATCAGATCCGAGCGTGAAATTCTTATCTTCTTTTTTTGCATTTGCATTCTCTTTGAATATTTCAACTGTACTTCCTGGATTCGGTTGTTTTACATCTGCTAAAGCAGGAGATGCTAGAGTCAGTGCCATCGATACACTACCTAATACACTAATTGCTGGCTTTAATTGTTTCATTGTTATTTTTCCTCCTTGGTTCCTAGGTCAATTAGAACACCTACTAGTAAGATTAATTTCATCATATATAACAAATCTTTCTTTTCTCTCTCATAACTGTTAAAAAAGTCTCTCGTAAATGTTACAAAACACTTACAGAGTTTTTAAAATCTATATATGAAACATCAAAAAGCCGTAATATGAAGAATCGATTATAATATGGAGTAGCGCCACATGGCTA
This sequence comes from Bacillus sp. CCNWLW194, assembly GCF_037120585.1. NCBI lineage: Bacteria > Bacillati > Bacillota > Bacilli > Caryophanales > Bacillaceae > Bacillus > Bacillus sp. CCNWLW194. Next base: position 23,140 of record NZ_JBBBBL010000034.1, read on the forward strand.
TCAACTTAAGCATTTTATAACACCCCAAAACAAAAACACGATCTTCTTTCTATTGGTTAATGAGAAAAAGTGGGGAAAAATAACACAATACATATTCATTTAGTTTTACTAGTTCTTTCCTACTGTACTCTTCTATATTAGTAGATGATAAGGGGATAAAGATGGTAAACTTAAATAAGTAATTGTATATTGTGAGGGCGGTCGAGCTGCTATCCTTTCTCTTATTCAAGGGAGAAAGGAGTTGACACTAGGCTGAAACCAGATTTTTAAGAAGGACGACCAAAAAATATACAAAGAAACAGATAGACCATGCACTTAACTTATTAAAAGATAATTCTTATAAACAGGTATCGGAAATGAAAGTAATCAGTGAAAGTACCCTGTTACGTGCTAAGAAGGAAAGAGAAAAAAGGGGAATTTAGTAGGTAAATTAGAGGAAACTAAATATCTTATTAAATAAAAAGAGGCGAGAAAAGATGGGAAATTGAGATGAATAAAGTTGTTTTATTATTAAAAGTAATCGCTACAATAGGTTTATAGCTATATTTCTTCTCTGAAATACTTAACCCTAATAATGTTCCTTTTAGATTTCTTTTGAATATTTTCCCGGATGATATTAGAGGAAAATTTTTAAATTTCATGATTTTTTCTTTTGGATATGTAGTTTATTTTTCCTTCGTAGTATTCATGTCACGTAAGGGAATTTGGTCTGAAACACCTAAATTAAAGAAAATACAAGTAACAATAAATAAGAAATATATTCAGGTATTCAAATACGATAGTTAATGTGTAGTTTTTATATAACTACACATTTTTCAATTAATTAAAGGGGTAACACCACATCGCTATCAAGCTAAGCTCATACAACACGATCATAGTAGAGGTTGCTTCTTTTTTCTAAAGGCTACGTGTAGGGAATTTAAAGATTTGCATACGAAATAAACCCTAACGGGTTTCATTTTTTTGAATTAAGCCGCTTGATTATCAGACTCCCGAAATGATATGGTGACCCCTATTTATCGATCAATATCAATGGTTAATTAAAGAGATGACTTCACTAATTATAAATTTTTAATAAACTAGTAAAA
>NZ_JBBBBL010000035.1:0-24017 GCF_037120585.1 Bacillus sp. CCNWLW194
CCGTGGTGTAGTGGTTAACATGCCTGCCTGTCACGCAGGAGATCGCCGGTTCGACCCCGGTCGGGACCGCCATTTTATATAAAGAAAAGAACGAAACATGTTGTTTCGTATTTTTTTATTTGTTTTAACAAAAAACTAATAAAGACAGTCAAACTATCCTTAGGAAAACTCCTAAGGACTTTTTTATATATTTAAAACCTGTATAATAAAGAGCAGAGAACATTGTGAGTAAAGTAGGTGAAGTCTGTGAGTAAATATGAAATAACAACAAAATCATCTGAGGAAACACAAAGATTATCAGAAAAACTAGGTGAACTTGTCGGGGCACAAGATGTAATTATTTTAGAAGGAGATCTGGGAGCTGGTAAGACGACTTTTACAAAAGGACTAGCAAAAGGTCTTGGAGTGAAAAGAGTTGTAAATAGTCCTACCTTTAATATCATTAAAGAATATAAAGGAAGATTACCGCTATATCATATGGACGTGTATCGCTTAGCAGAAAGTGAAGAAGACTTAGGTTTTGATGAGTATTTCTACGGTGAAGGAATTACGGTAGTAGAATGGGCTCATTTAATAGAAGCATATTTACCAAATGAAAAGTTACAAATTAGTTTATTCCATGCTGGAGATGACACAAGAAAAATTGTGCTCGAGCCAATTGGAGACCGATATATTAGATTATGTGAGGAGCTATTACAAGATGAAAGTACTAGCAATTGATACTTCAAATTACGTAATGGGCGTATCCCTTATTGAGGAAGGAAATGTAATTGGGGAAATCATTACGAATTTAACAAAAAACCATTCTGTACGTCTTATGCCAGCTGTAGAACAACTGTTAAAAGAATGCGGTGTAAAGCCGAAAGAATTAACTAAAATTGTTGTAGCAGCTGGACCAGGATCGTATACAGGTGTTCGCATAGGTGTGACAGCTGCGAAAACATTAGCTTGGTCACTTCAAATACCAATTGTAGGTGTATCAAGTTTAGAAGTAGTAGCTGCAAATGGTGCTAATTTTAATGGACTAATCTGTCCTTTATTCGACGGAAGACGTGGACAAATTTATACTGGCTTATATACATATGAAGGAGAGAATTTAGCTTCTATAGAAGAAGACCGAATCATCCTTATTGTAGATTGGTTGCAAATGTTACAAGATAAAGGAAAGCCTGTTCTATTTATTGGTAACGATGTTAAACTGCACAAAGAAACAATTATCGAACATTTAGGCGATCAAGCTGTATTTGCTCCTTTCACTAAAAATAACCCAAGACCAAGTGAGTTAGCGTTCTTAGGATTACAAAAAGAAGAACAAGATGTACATTCATTTGTTCCTAGTTATCTTCGTTTAGCTGAAGCTGAAACAAAGTGGTTAGAAAGTCAAAACAAGTAGGAGCTTGCAGAAGATGGATATGATATTTAGAAAGATGGAATTCGATGATATTGCTCAAATTGTAGCTATTGAAGTAGCATCTTTTTCAACTCCTTGGACTGCAGATGCCTTTCACCGTGAGTTAACGATGAATGAACATGCACATTATGTTGTGCTAGAAAAAGATGGTCGTGTAATTGGGTATTGTGGATTGTGGATAATTATTGATGAATCACATATAACAAATATAGCCATTTTACCAGAATACAGAGGTCAGAAGCTAGGAGATGCTTTATTGAAAGAAGCTATTTCCGAAGCGAAAGCTCTAGGAGTAAAAACGATGACACTTGAAGTACGTGTATCAAATGAAGTAGCAAAACAGTTATACAGAAAATACGGATTTCAAAATGGTGGAATTCGTAAACGATACTATGCAGACAATCAGGAAGATGGTCTCGTAATGTGGGTGAATATATAATGGAAAAAAATACGATTATACTTGGTATTGAAACAAGTTGTGATGAAACAGCAGTAGCGGTTGTTAAAAATGGAACGGAAATTATTGCGAATGTCGTTGCATCACAAATTGAAAGTCATAAACGTTTTGGTGGAGTTGTACCAGAGATTGCATCTCGTCATCATGTAGAAGAAATTACAGTTGTGTTAGAAGAAGCATTAAAAGAAGCAAATATTACATTTGATGATATTGATGCAATTGCTGTAACAGAAGGGCCTGGTTTAGTAGGAGCGCTTTTAATAGGGGTAAATGCAGCGAAAGCAGTAGCTTTTGCACATGATATTCCTCTAGTTGGTGTTCATCATATCGCTGGTCACATTTACGCAAACCGTTTAGTAAAAGAAGTTCAGTTCCCACTACTATCACTTGTTGTATCTGGTGGACATACAGAGCTTGTTTATATGAAAGAGCATGGTTCATTTGAAGTAATTGGTGAAACAAGAGATGATGCAGCTGGAGAGGCATATGATAAAGTAGCTCGTACGTTATCCATGCCATATCCAGGGGGGCCTCATATTGATCGCCTTGCACACGAAGGAGAACCAACAATCGATTTGCCTCGTGCATGGCTAGAACCGGATTCGTATGATTTCAGCTTTAGTGGATTGAAATCAGCAGTTATCAACACTGTGCATAACGCAAAACAACGAGGAATCGAAATTGCACCGGAAGATTTAGCAGCAAGTTTCCAAGAGAGTGTAATAGATGTGCTGGTAACGAAAGCATCTCGTGCAGCAGAAGCGTATAATGTAAAACAACTGCTTCTCGCTGGTGGAGTTGCTGCGAATAAAGGACTTCGCACACGTTTGGAGGCAGAATTTGCGCCAAAAGAAAATATTGAGCTAATTATTCCTCCGTTATCTTTATGCACAGATAATGCAGCGATGATTGCAGCGGCAGGTACGATTGCATATGAACAAGGAAAACGTGCTACATTAGCTTTAAATGCAAATCCAGGATTAGATATTGAAGCATAGTTATACACAAAATTAACCACAGCTTGTGGATAAAAGCCATATTATCTGTTGATAATGTGGCTTTTACTGTGTATATAAAATGTTAATAACTTTTTTGGTGATTGTGGATAATGTGGAAAAGTTATTTCTGTGTTTATATATTAAAGGTGGATATGTGCATAACGTTGTGGATAAATCAAACGAAGTCTGACCTTTGAATGTATCCTTTTTCGGGAAATAAAATAATGGTGAATATCTGAAAAGATATTTCGAGATAATCTTCTTTTAATTTGCGAATTGCTACAGATGTCAAACTTTGTCGGTAAATCGATACTTGGTGTCGAATCGTTGATATAGTTCCAGTTACGATGGACATATTCAAAAAACGTTCATGTACGATGACGTTGCTTCGCTCTAGAAAACAAAAAGGATGTCACATAGTCAAAAATCCCGACTTATGAGACATCCTCCTTATTCATACTCTTATAAATGCAATTCTTCCCATTCTGCCATACAAGCATCGAGTTGCTCTTGTAGTGTTTGTTTTTTTGTTGTAATTTCACTAGCCTTTTCATAATCTGCATATATTTCTGGTAAGCAAAGTTGATCTTCTAACGTAGCAATTTCTTCTTCGAATACTACAATGTTTTGTTCTAGCTCCTCAATTTTTCGAGTACGTTGACGCTCTAATTTTTTGCGCTCTTTTTCTTCGAGATAATTTAATTTTTCTTGTGCAAATGTCTTTTGAACCGGTGCTTCATTTTCTTGCTCTAATTCCGCACGTTCGATCATCTCATTTTTCTTTGCAACGTAGTAATCGTAATCCCCTAAATACTCCTGTGCACCTTCTGTTGATAACTCAACAACGGTTGTCGTTACACGATTAATAAAGTAGCGGTCATGTGAGACAAATAAAAGAGTACCTGGATAATCAATTAAAGCATTCTCCAAAATCTCTTTACTATTTAAATCAAGATGGTTCGTAGGTTCATCTAGAATTAATAAATTTGATTTTTGCATCATAAGTTTTGCAAGAGCTAACCGAGCTTTTTGTCCACCACTCAGAGAAGATACTGGTTTTAGTACATCATCCCCTGTGAATAAGAAGTTACCTAGTATCGTGCGAATTTCCTTTTCAGGTTGCAGAGGATATTCATCCCATAATTCATTTAATAGGCGCTTAGAAGATGTTAAGTTAGCTTGTTCCTGATCATAATAGCCAACAGATACATTGGATCCGAAAGAAACATCACCATTTAATAGGGGTAACTTATTCACAAGTGATTTTAATAATGTGGATTTTCCAATTCCGTTTGGACCAACTAAAGCAACACTATCCCCGCGAGTTAAGCGCATTGTTACATGTTCAATAATCGGATCCTCATCATATCCGATGGTTGCATCCTTTACTTGTAAAACGTCATTTCCACTTTGTTTTTCAATATCGAAGTGGAAGGAAGCTGACTTAGAATCACCTAATGGTCTTGTTAATAATTCCATTCGGTCTAATTGTTTACGACGGCTTTGCGCACGTTTTGTCGTAGATGCACGAGCTATATTTTTTTGAACGAAGTCTTCCAGCTTAGCGATTTCATCTTGTTGTTTTTCATAACGTTTCATTTCCTGCTCGTATAGTGCTGATTTTAAGTCTAAATATTTACTGTAGTTACCAACAAATCGTCTACTTTCTTTATTCGAAATTTCATATACTTGTGTAACGAGTTTATCTAAGAAATAACGGTCATGGGAAACGATTAGTATTGCGCCAGGATAACCTTGTAAATATTGTTCAAGCCATGTTAATGTTTCGATGTCTAAATGGTTTGTAGGCTCGTCCAAAATAAGTAGGTCTGGTTTCGTTAATAATAATTTACCGAGAGCTAATCGTGTTTTTTGTCCACCGCTTAATGTGGAAATCGTCGTCTGATGCGTTTCAACTGGGAAGCCAAGACCACTTAAAATCGAACGGATATCTGCTTCATATTGGTAGCCACCTTGGTCTTTATAATCTAATTGCAATTGGTCATAATCAGCTAATAATCTTTCATATGTAGCCTCGTTTGAAAAGTTTTCTTCTTTTCCCATCTCTTGCTCTAGCCTTCGAAGCTTTGTCTCCATTTGTTGCAAGTGTGTAAAGACGGTTAACATTTCATCCCAAATTGTTAAAGACGTTTCTAACCCGGTATTTTGGGCTAAATATCCGATTGAGACATCTTTCGGTTTTATAATTTCGCCACCATCATGAGATAGCTCACCAGCTATTATTTTTAATAATGTAGATTTTCCGGCTCCATTTCGTCCGACTAATGCGATACGATCCTTCGTTTGAACTTCCAATTTTATGTTTGCAAGAATCGTTTCTGCACCGTATAATTTCGAAAGCGCGTTTACTTGTAATAAAATCAATGTTTTCACCTCAAATAATTTCTTAACTTTGCCATGTTTATATTTCTCAATCATACTAAAAATAGTGTATAGTTTAAAATACAGAGAGAATACTTCTTCTTTCTATTATACAAGGAATTTAATAAGTGCTAAACTTCTGTATTTGATTAAAGCATATGAATAAAGATAGGGAGAGAGGAGAGGTTATATGGAGCAGCAGAAAATTCCACAAGCCACTGCTAAGAGATTGCCTCTATACTATCGATTTATCCAAAACTTATCTCTGTCTGGTAAGCAACGTGTTTCATCAGCCGAATTAAGTGAAGCGGTAAAGGTTGATTCCGCAACAATTCGAAGAGATTTCTCATACTTTGGAGCGTTAGGGAAAAAAGGATATGGATATAACGTAAATTATTTATTATCATTTTTCCGTGAAACACTCGACCAAGATGATATAACACGTGTAGCGCTTATTGGAGTAGGTAATTTAGGGACCGCTTTCTTACATTATAATTTCACGAAAAACAATAATACAAAAATTGAAATGGCGTTTGATGTTAGTGAAGAGAAAGTTGGAACAGAAATCGGAGGCATTCCTGTATATCACTTAGATGAATTAGAAGAACGTTTATCAACTGATATACAAGTGGCAATATTAACAGTACCCGCTACAGTAGCGCAATCTGTAGCCGATAGATTGGCAGAAACAAATGTGCATGGTATTTTGAATTTCACACCAGCACGCTTAAATGTGTCAGACAATATAAGAATTCATCATATTGATTTAGCAGTGGAGTTACAAACACTTGTTTACTTTTTGAAAAATTATCCACAATAAAACGCAGAGGAAGCGACCTCTGCGTTTTATTATTGTTTTTTCTTTGTGAATTTAACTAAGATAAGGCGAAGTGCCAAATTAAAATCAATCGTTGCCATAACTGCAAATAGTATTGTCCACATATTCCAGATTGTATCTGTTACGTTCGTAATGGCGAAGCGTGTAAAGATACATCCTAGAAGGAAGTACAATGCAGCCATGAACAATGGTGAGTTTCTCATACTAAAAATCCTCCGATAAAGCCTTGCATTTTTTCAGCTTCTTTAATCATTTCTTGAATTTGTTCGTTACTTACTAAAACTTGAGCAACTGCAACTAATGTATTCATTGCAACATGAGCGGCAATTGGAACGATAATACGTTTCGTTTTTACATATAAGAAGGCGAATACGAGCCCCATAGCGGTGTATACCAATAAGTGAGTAAAATCAAAATGAATCGCCGCAAATACAAGGGAACTAATGATAGCGGCAATAAAGAAGTTAAACTTCTTATAAAGTGTACCAAATAAAATTTTTCTAAATACGATTTCTTCTAAAATAGGTCCGATTATAGAAATAACGATAAGGAACCAAGGTGTCGTTCTTGCGATATCCATAAGTCTCGCTGTATTTTCAGATCCAGGTTTAATACCTAATACATACATTTCGATCATGCCAGCAATACTTTGCGAGAAAAATGCTAAGAAGAACCCGATAAAAATCCAACCAATCGTAGCTGGAACAGTAGAACGCATCTTATCTAAATGTCTGTCGCGAATATCTGTTCTAAGTAACCAAAGTACGATACATAATGCAATAAAGAAGCTAATGATCGCCCAGTGACCAGTTATGAGTTGAAATTTCTCTGCCCTAGTAAATCCCCTGTTATCATAAAGTCCAGTTTTCAGAAGAAGTGGTAATCCAGCAATTGATGATAACTGCATTAAAATGTATGTAACGATAACCCACCAATATTGTTTTTTCAAATGGTTTAACCATCCTTTCTAACTCTAGTGTATGAGATAAGGTAGGATAACATGTAAATATGCTATCTACGATATAAACCTTACTTAAATTATGTTTTTTTTGTAAATCCTTATTTGAAATTATAATAGAAGACAGGAGAAAGTTGTGTGTGTAGCGAAAACAACTTAGGGTGTCCTTTCATATTGTAACATACGAGTAGTGGAAACAACGATTCATATAGTAAAGGTAGAAGAAGAGGAACTCTATATAGAAAAGTTTATAGTGTAATTTGCGAAAAAATTATGATTTTTTTACTTGCAAAAGAAATTGAGATTATTTATTATTATAAGTGTGTTAGCACTCGGGTGACTTGAGTGCTAATAAATAAAATTTACATAACAAAATGAGGAGGTTATTGTTCATGCTAAAGCCATTAGGTGATCGCGTTGTAATTGAGCTTGTTCAAGCGGAAGAAAAAACAGCAAGTGGTATTGTATTACCAGACACAGCAAAAGAAAAACCACAAGAGGGTAAAGTTATTGCAGTAGGTACTGGTCGAGTGCTTGAAAATGGTGAGCGTGTTGCTTTAGAGGTAGCAGCAGGTGATCTTATCATCTTCTCAAAATATGCAGGTACTGAAGTGAAATATGAAGGTACAGACTACTTGATTTTACGTGAAAGTGACATTTTAGCAGTTATCGGTTAATTATATAAATCTTAAAAAATCCAAGGGGGTCAATTATTATGGCAAAAGATATTAAATTTAGTGAAGAAGCACGTCGTTCGATGCTTCGCGGTGTCGACACTCTTGCAAACGCAGTAAAAGTAACACTTGGACCAAAAGGTCGTAACGTTGTACTTGAGAAAAAATTTGGTTCACCACTTATTACAAATGATGGTGTAACAATCGCAAAAGAAATTGAATTAGAAGATGCATTTGAAAACATGGGTGCGAAATTAGTAGCAGAAGTTGCTAGCAAAACAAATGATGTAGCTGGTGACGGAACAACAACTGCAACTGTATTAGCACAAGCTATGATTCGTGAAGGTCTTAAAAACGTAACAGCTGGTGCGAACCCAATGGGTCTTCGTAAAGGTATCGAAAAAGCTGTAGTTGCTGCAGTAGAAGAATTAAAAACGATTTCTAAACCAATCGAAGGTAAATCTTCAATCGCACAAGTAGCTGCTATTTCTGCGGCTGACGAAGAAGTAGGTCAATTAATCGCTGAAGCAATGGAGCGCGTTGGTAACGACGGCGTTATTACTTTAGAAGAATCTAAAGGTTTCACAACAGAATTAGACGTAGTAGAAGGTATGCAATTTGATCGTGGATATGCATCTCCTTACATGATTACTGATTCTGACAAAATGGAAGCAGTTCTTGATAACCCATACATCTTAATCACTGATAAAAAGATTTCTAACATTCAAGAAATCTTACCAGTATTAGAGCAAGTGGTACAACAAGGTAAACCACTTCTTATCATTGCTGAAGATGTAGAAGGCGAAGCGTTAGCTACATTAGTAGTGAACAAACTTCGTGGTACATTCAATGTAGTAGCTGTTAAAGCTCCTGGATTTGGTGACCGTCGTAAAGCAATGCTAGAAGATATCGCAATCTTAACTGGTGGCGAAGTAATCACTGAAGAAGTAGGTCGTGACTTAAAATCTGCTACAGTTGAATCTTTAGGACGCGCTGGTAAAGTTGTTGTAACGAAAGAAAACACAACTGTAGTTGAAGGTATTGGAAATTCACAACAAATCGAAGCTCGCATTGGTCAAATCCGTGCGCAATTAGAAGAAACAACTTCTGAATTCGATCGTGAAAAATTACAAGAGCGTCTTGCAAAACTTGCAGGTGGCGTAGCAGTAATTAAAGTAGGTGCAGCAACTGAAACTGAGTTAAAAGAGCGCAAACTTCGTATTGAAGATGCACTTAACTCAACTCGTGCAGCAGTAGAAGAAGGTATCGTTGCAGGTGGTGGTACTTCACTTATGAATGTATACACGAAAGTTGCTGCTATCGTAGCTGAAGGCGACGAAGCTACAGGTATCAACATCGTACTTCGCGCACTAGAAGAGCCAGTTCGTCAAATCGCAATCAACGCTGGTCTAGAAGGATCTGTAGTTGTAGAGCGTCTAAAAGGCGAAAAAGTAGGCGTTGGTTTCAACGCAGCTACTGGCGAGTGGGTTAACATGCTTGAAACTGGTATCGTAGATCCAGCTAAAGTAACTCGCTCTGCACTTCAAAACGCAGCATCTGTTGCAGCTATGTTCTTAACAACTGAAGCTGTAGTAGCTGACAAACCAGAACCAAATGCACCAGCAATGCCTGACATGGGCGGCATGGGCATGGGTGGTATGGGCGGAATGATGTAATTCCGTTTGTCCTAAAAAACATCCATTTCTATATAGAAATGGATGTTTTTTTATGTTTTTTAGAAAAGGAAATGAATTTCTGTAGAATTTTGTCGCTTTCTCTCTTGACCATATTGATACTTCATTGTTAGAATCTAGGAAGATAATATAAAACGATCCTTCATATATCCTCAAAGATAAGGTTTGAGAGTCTCTACCGGGTTACCGTAAACAACCTGACTATGAAGGCAGTGTGTCTTATATTTATAAAGAACGGAAGACTATCTTTCTTTATAAAGCCAGACCCCTGCCTTTTCTTTGTTATGAGACTAGAGGCGGAGGACTGGCTTTTTTTATTATATTAGTAATGCTTTTTGCCAAATTGGTGAAAATATTTATATACGAGAACTAACGTTGGGGTGATTATTTTGAAGAAGCAGCATGATACAATTATCGTTTTAGATTTTGGGAGTCAGTACAATCAGTTAATAGCACGTCGAATTCGTGAGTTCGGTGTATACAGTGAACTTCATCCACATACAATTACTGCAGAAGAAATTAAAGCAATGAATCCAAAAGGGATTATCTTCTCTGGTGGACCAAATAGTGTATACGGTGAAGGTGCATTACATTGTGATGAAAAAATCTTTGACCTAGGATTACCGATCTTCGGTATTTGTTACGGTATGCAGCTTATGACGCAACAATTCGGTGGTAAAGTAGAGCGTGCCAATCACCGTGAGTACGGAAAAGCTGTTCTTAAAGTAGAGAACGAATCAAAATTATATGCGAACCTTCCAGAAGAGCAAGTTGTATGGATGAGCCATGGCGACTTAGTAACTGGTTTACCTGAAGGATTCGTAGTAGATGCAACAAGTGAGTCTTGTCCAATTGCTGGTATGAGCAATGAAGCGAAAAACTTATACGGTGTACAATTCCACCCAGAAGTACGTCACTCTGAGCACGGTAACGATTTAATTAAAAACTTCGTATTCGGCGTATGTGGTTGTTCTGAAGGATGGAACATGGAGAACTTTATTGAAGTAGAATTAGAGAAAATCCGTGAAACTGTTGGAGACAAAAAAGTACTATGCGCACTTAGTGGCGGTGTAGACTCTTCTGTTGTAGCAGTATTAATTCATAAAGCGATCGGTGACCAATTAACATGTATTTTCGTTGATCATGGCTTACTTCGTAAAGGTGAAGCAGAAGGCGTTATGAAAACATTCAGCGAAGGCTTCCACATGAACGTTATTAAAGTGGATGCACAAGAACGCTTCATGAACAAGTTAAAAGGTGTAGAAGATCCAGAACAAAAACGTAAAATCATCGGTAACGAATTCATTTACGTATTTGATGATGAAGCGTCTAAATTACAAGGAATGGACTTCCTAGCGCAAGGTACACTTTACACAGATATCGTTGAGAGTGGTACAGCAACTGCACAAACAATTAAATCTCACCATAACGTTGGTGGACTTCCAGAAGACATGCAGTTCAAATTAATTGAGCCTTTAAACACATTATTTAAAGATGAAGTACGTGTATTAGGATCAGAACTAGGAATTCCTGATGAAATCGTATGGCGTCAACCATTCCCAGGTCCTGGTCTTGGTATTCGTGTATTAGGTGAAATCACAGAAGAGAAATTAGAAATCGTTCGTGAATCTGATGCGATTTTACGTGAAGAAATTATTAAAGCAGGATTAGACCGCGAAATCTGGCAATACTTCACTGCGCTTCCTGGTATGCGTAGCGTAGGTGTTATGGGTGACGAGCGTACTTACGATTACACAGTGGGTATCCGTGCAGTAACATCTATCGACGGTATGACAGCTGACTGGGCACGTATCCCTTGGGATGTATTAGAGAAAATCTCTGTACGTATCGTAAACGAAGTAAAACACGTTAACCGTATCGTGTATGATGTAACGAGTAAGCCACCAGCAACAATTGAGTGGGAATAAGACATTAAATTAATAATATTTGTGAAGCCTATCTTAAAGCGTTTTTCAACTTGTTAAATGTTTTAAATGCTTGATTTATGATAGTGTTCACCACCAAAAGACCCCCCAAGATATATTTCTTGGGGGGTTAATTGATAAGTGTGTGTATTCAATGATTTTTCTACTAAATTGTGAAATCACCATATTGGTGGTAAAATGACACGTAATAGGATGTTTATTTATAGGAGGCAATTTTATGAGAATGACAATTACATTATCTATTGAAGCAAAAGAGAACTTAACAAAGTTGCAAAAATTGATTAGTGAAGAATCTGGAGGAGGAAAAGTCACTCAAGGTTTTGCTATTGGATATGCACTAAAAAATCAAGTTGAACTAATGGAAAAGAAGAAAAAAGAAGAAAAATAAATACTAAAACAAAGGTTAATCATTTTAGATTAGCCTTTTTATTTTGCCTTTTTCGAGAACAAATATTTATTTTCAATAGTAACTCACCAAAAAATCACGCAAATATATGTATTTTTGGTGTTGACCAGGTGAATTTATGGTGATAATATTATTTTAACGCAATTTGGTGTCTATTTGCGTGATTAAAGTTGGTGAGGGAGGTATTAATTGAAATGCTTGAAGAAGAATTTGAAAATTTGTCAGATGAGGAACAACGTGAAGTCATTGAGTATTTAGATGAGTATATGGAATCTGTAGCTATCGGAAACGGTGATTATCACATTGGTGATAATGGAGAAATTGTAATTGAAGATTAATTTTAAAAAGAAGAAAGGAAAATAGTATGACGACAAAAGAGAAAAAATTCCAAAGACTGTTAGAAAAGAGGATGAAAAGAGCAATGAAGCAATTAGATTTAATTGCGAATCTTTCGTCAGGTAGATATGCTTGTTCCGTATTTGAAGTTAGCAAATTGATTGACCAATTGGACTCGAAAGTCAAATACATTGATGGATTATTTCAAAAACGTTTATTACTTAATTCTAAGAAAAAATAGAACGGGGGCTAATTCCCGTTCTTAAATTAATCACGATACGGAGAGGTGAATATTTTGAGAAAGAACCAAGTGACAATTGTTATAGATAGATTCAGTGATGAAGCTAAAAACGGACAGAATAAGCAGACAATACTTGTTTATTGTGATTCCAATAATATTTGGGAAGCTCTTAACGGTGCTTTTTATGAAGTAGTAAGTGAAGTGATAAAAGGTCAAAATCTTCCTAGCTTTGGGCGAAGAGAGCACTATAAAGAAAGGGTTACTGATTTCTTTGATGGGGAAGGTATTAACTGTGAGAATACAAATACAGAGGGAAATAGCCAATCCTCAGAACCGATTGAGTGGCTACTTGAAAATGGGTTCCTAATTGAATGGGATGTGTTTGCGAAAGAAGCGACCGGATCTGAAATTGAAAAAATTAAAGAACGAATGCCTAAAGGAAGTCAGTTACATTTAGATTTGAAAGAAGTGGCTAATAAAGCGATATATCCTAATGGCAGTACTAGAGGTGTCTCATATGAGTTCTTGGTAAAAATTTTAGCGGGATTTTCATCAGTGTGGGAAAAAGGAAACTAAGCTAATAAGATTTGAAAGGAGCAATCCATGAAGCGAAATGCACTGACAAACATAATCAATAAAAGAAACGATGATTGGCAAGAGGTTGTATATCCACAAAGGAAAAATAAATTATTAAAATATTTCTTTGTAATATTCATCCTTATGCTGACGGTTTTCTTTGTGAAGGTGTCAAACGCTATCCCCCCACTAATAATTGATATTCCTGTGATTCATGGCTATATGAGTTTCAATAGCTTCGTTGATGTACTAATAGCAGTTCTTTGGGTGGTATCTATTTATAAAAGTATTAGATTCTACTTTGACTTTGTTAAGGGCCATAGGTCATGGATTGCTAATAATCTAGCCTATATGATTCATTCGATAAAATTGTTTGATGAAACTGTAGTTGAGGTTGAGGAAGATGGGAAAAAAGTAAAAGAACGAATAATTGAGAGAGTTATTCAAATTTATTTCAAAGAGGATAACGAAAAAGTATATGTACGAATAGCAAGAAATGGTGACCGATTTACAAAAGAAGCTACCAATCTTGGCGAAAACCTTGAAGCTACTTTAGGAATGGAACTAGAATCAATAAATATAACCGTTAACTATGTTGATTATGCTTTCTTAAAATACAAAGACGAACGAATTAACCTAGCTTCAGCAATAAGTAAATCAAATGATTCAGATGAAATTAGAATTACTGGAAATATATCTTACGAACTCCACAAGGTAGTACACTCGCTTGTAGTCGGAGGGACTGGATCGGGCAAGTCGTTCTTTATTTTGGGAAAAATAGTTTCTTACTTGAATTTATCTCCTCAAGCTGATTTAAGAATTGTTGACCCTAAAAAAGCAGACTTGAGCCTTTTGCGTTTCGTTACGGGATTTGAAGAGAAAGTTGCTACAGAAGCCAATCAAATATGCAAAATGCTAAGAGAAGTCGTTGGATTAATGGAAGAACGTTATTCCGAATATTTCGATAATGTGTCGGCTTTTGGTAAAACCTATAGGGACTTTAACTTGCCTATTGTCATTGTCATTTTTGATGAATTTTCAGCTTTTATGCATTCTGTAGATAAGAAAATTGCTAAAGAAGCTCTAGATTACGTTTTTCAAATCGTTATGAAAGGCAGACAAGCAGGCGTCATGATAGAAATACTTATGCAACGTCCTTCAGCAGATGACCTGCCTACGAATATAAGGGCACAGATGGGTTTTAAAGCAGGTTTAGGTGCTATGGACTCAATTGGCTATAACATGATATTTGATACCAATAACGTTGAATATAAGACGGTTACAGAGAAAGGTGGTGGATATATTCAACTGGATGGCATTCACACTGCCCCAGTCTATTTTGAAACCCCATATATAGACAAAGACTTTGACTTTATAGCAGAAATAGAAAAATTGATGGGAAATCAGCAAATGACGGATACCTCTAAATAAAGTGATTTCATCAATCAAAAAAATTGAGCGTAACTTTTTGCGAGGGTTTCGGTGGCGACGTTAGTCGACAAACGGAGTGGCAAGAAACGCTCGTGAAAAGTTATGCCCTGTTGGGCGTTCTTTGCCCAACACTTATAAATAACCAAAATTAGTGAAGCGACCAGTGGGTAACACTGGTGAATCTCCCTCAATAGAAGTTGCGAAACTCTTTGGGGCTCTAAGTCTGGAGCGTTACTCAAAATCCCGGGAGTTCGGGATTTCAAAATGATAAAAAGGAGTTTTAAAATATGGGAAAATTAATTTTAAAATCGTCAATATTACATTCTTTAAATGACTCGGAAAATGTTGAATTAGGTGATTTTCACTTTGATATTAAACAATTTAAAGTTCCTACAGCAATGTTAGTGCAAAAAGATGGTTTTTCTACTCGAATTGAAAAAGAAAAGAATCTAAATGGTGAGCTAGTTGAAACAGGTAAGTATGCAATAACTTTTAAAGTTTACGATAGACCATTTATTGAGCTTGTATTACAAAATGGTGGTACTGAAATTGGCTCGCCTATTACTGTAGTTATTGAAAAACAAGATAGCCTACCTATCTTTGATGATTATGAAGATGGTGAATTTATTCCAATTTCTTTTATGGGTCTTAAAGTAAAACCTAAAAAGGTGCAAAAGAAAACATTTGTCGGACAAGGTAAGCCAATGATCGATACATGGCAGTATGCAGAACTTAAAATTGAAGCTGATAGTTACACTATTGGTGAAGTACATGAGTCAAAAGCGAAGTAATCAGTGCTTAATTGATTACCTTCGTTGTTCAATTCCAAATAGTGGGTTGCCGGCAGTCGCTGATGAAGTTTTAGGAATCCCTATTTCTGAATTTTCTTCAGAGATTAAGGGGTCTCCATATCCCACTTATGATATGTGCATTAGCTTTGCGAATATAAAGCTTCATTCTTCACGAAGTCATAGTAGTGTTCTTATAGATATGTCTGGGCAAGCGTGTAGACAATATGAAGAATACATGTCGAGGGTTGATGGTTGGCATTGGTACAAATTTGTATCAGTTATTTTAGAAATACAAGGTAAGGTATCAAGAATAGATTTGGCTTTAGATATTTTTGATGATTCTACTCCATCTGTAAAAGCGTTGCAGGATTATGTGAAACGAGGACAATTAAGTACGAAAAGTCATAAATTTATTGAAATAAATAGTGGTAGGATTCTTGATGGGAAATTGACCGGTTTTACATTGTATATTGGTGCATCTCCGCAAATATTACGAATCTATGATAAGAAACAAGAAAGAAGAGATAATGCAGATGAAGTTGTAAATGTTGAAAAGTGGGTCAGATGGGAACTAGAGCTGACCGGAAATAAAGCGATGCAAGTTGCTCTTCAAATATCGAATGGGAAACCACTTAATACTATAGTTAAAGGTATTTTATCAGCTCATTATTGTTTCAAGACACAACCTAAGAGTGCTAGTGATTTACATAATAAAAATAGACTTCCTACAATGAGATGGTGGCAAAAATTTGTAGATGGTATTGAGGCAATTCCCTTAAAAGTAAAGCGTGAAAAGCTCACTTTAAAGAAAAAGAAAAATTGGGTTGAAAATGCTACAGTAAAATCAATCAGTATGCTCTATGAGTCATTTAGGCGTGTATATGGTGAAAAATATGCTGAGCTTTATTTGAAAGAGTTAATACATATGGGGAAAGAAAAAATTACTGAGTCCGACCAAACATTAATTGAGCAACGTGTTTTAGAACTTATGAGTGAGGATGAATATTAGCGTGGAAAGGGGTTGTTGTGATGGGTACAACAATATGTAAAGATGATTTAATTAGACTAGGATATAAGAAATATCAAGCTATTTCACTAATTAGGCAAGCAAAAGCAATCATGGTGCAAAAAGGTTGTCCGTATTATAACAACAAAAGACTAGGAAGAGTACCGAGGGATGTGGTTGAATCCATTTTAGGAGTTTCTCTTATAACAGAAATGAGTAATTCTTAATGAAGAATAGAACGCAGCAAACAACAAAATACCCTGGTGTATATGTTGATGATAAAGGGAATTTCTTTTATCAATCAGAATTTGGCATTGATCGGATTACAGGAAAACGAATACGAAAAAAAGGAAGAAAAGACGTTAATGGAAAGCCCTTTTCTTCCGCGTTCGAAGCTAATAAAGAGTTAACTCGATTAAAGAGAGAATATCATAAAGTCAATAGTTACGCTAACTATAAAATGACTTACGAGCAATTTATGAATACTGTGTATATACCGTATTATCAAACAGACGTTGAAGAAAGTACCTTTTCTATTAAGAAAAGAATATTGGAAAAGATAAGAGATAGGTTTGCTTCTATTCCTCTCCGTTCTATTTCAGTGGAGGACGTACAAAATTTTCGTACATGGTTATTAACAAGTCAAGAGAATGGAGGAGCTGGATATGCTCAATCCTATGCAAGTCTAGTTTTTGGAACATTTCGTAAAAGCTTAGATAAAGCTGTGGAAATGCAATATTTAGAATACAATATTTCAAAAAAGGTTAGGGCAATCAACAAAGGAAAAGCTATTGTACCCTATTGGACGAAACAAGAATTTGAAAAAGTGATAAATCAAATTTATATTGGTGATTTTTATGAACACCTAAATTTCGTTATGTTGTGGGTCTATTATATGACAGGGATTCGTGTGAATGAAGGAACAGCTTTATATTGGAATGACATTGATTTAATAAAGAAACGTATACGGATTCATCATATGCTTATTCTGAAAAACAGAACGGATTGGAAACGGAATTCATATACGAAAACAGAAGATGGAAAGAGAATAGTAGCACTGGATGATGACACTATCAAAATTTTAAATGACTGGAAAAGTAGGCAAACAGAGATTGGATTAGGTAAGGAAAATGATTTTGTGTTTAGTTATGATGGTCTACCGATGATTAAATCAACGATATCAAGAATTATTGAGCGATATTCTAAATTCGCAGGAGTGAAAAAGATACAAGCAAAGGGATTACGTCATTCCCATGCTTCATATCTCATCAATGAATTTAATGTATCGGTGCTTGTTTTATCTCAACGTATGGGGCATTCAAGTCCAGAGATTACTTTAAAGCACTATGCTCATATGTGGAGTGGTGCTGATACTGCAATAGCTGACGCAATGACTGGAAATATTGAAATCAAAACGGCTGAACGTACAAAAATTATATTTAATGGTAATCAAGTATTAAATAAAAGTAATGTAAGAGGATAATTTTATTTAGAGAGAAAGAAAAGTGTTAGGGTGCGGAGACTGCTTGCAACATGGAGAAAGGCTCGCTGTAAAGGGCGTTCGGAATTTCAAACAGTTAGAGCAAAGACAAGATAGAGCTAGAAATTGTGGAAGGATATTTTTAAACGTTGCATAAAAAAAGCCTAACTAAAAATGTTAGGCTTTCTTTATGGATTAATACTTGTTAATACAATTATATATTTGTAGATTGTGTGATGTGTAAAGTATCAATTTGGACTTTAAGCTTTCTAATGAAAAATATGGATGCTTTTTTAATAACACTATATTAATTTGAATATTTATCCAAAGTGGATTGTATACAAACTTATCTTTAATCAATTATAATAAATTAATTATCTTTATAAAGAAGAGAGATGGATTTGAAATTCTATCTTTTATAGAAATTATATGTAAAGTTTGGAAGGGAAATTAGGATTTATGTCGAATGGTATTGTAAGTTTAAAGGGGAAGGATATAGGGATAATGAAAAAATTTAACATTAATTTAAATCAGACTTTTAATTATAAAACTTTAAAAGAAAAATTAAGTGAACAGCATTTAGAGCTAAGATTTTATGATGAAAAATTCATGCCTGAATTTGCAATTATAAAAGCAGAATCTTCAGAGGTCTTAAAACAAATAGATTTTATAAATGATTTCGAAGAGTGTGGAATAGGTTATTTACTTGGAAAACCAAGAAAAAATAATAATGCAGAGATAAAAGTTCATAGTAAACCAGATATAGATAATATATCGCTTAGAAATGCAGGATTATATGGATTAGGTATCGGAATAGCAGTTATTGATTCGGGTTACAATGAAGAATTTTGTGGAAAAGTAGAGGACGCTGAAAATTTTTCGTCGGGTCCTAATCCATTGGCTCATTTAGGACATGGAAATATAGTGATATCTATTGTAAAGAAATATGCTAGTATGGCAAAGATTTATTCCGCAAAGGTTTGTCATGAAGATGGTATTGATGAAGAATCAGTACATAGGGCCTTGAAATGGATAAGGGGAATTGAAGGAATAAAAGTAATAAATATGTCAATAGGATTTGATAGGAATTGCCAGGGGAATTGTTTTTTATCAAAAGCAATAAATAAAATGGTTGATTTAGGATACATAATTATTGGGGCAGTTGGAAATGATGGAGATAAAGGAAAAACCGCTCGTTGCCCGTCCTGTGCAGAAAAAATGATTTCTGTAGGAGGAATAAGTGAAGATGGGAATAAAGTTGCATTCTTTAGTAATAAGGGGCATATAAATGGATTTAACAAACCGGACTTACTTGCTCCTGCCAATGGATTAACTATTTATGAAGGAGTACCAGATTTGTATCGCGGAACCTCTTTTGCTGCTCCTATAGTAGCGGGAATAGTAGCCGCGTGCCATCCAAAACTTGAAATCGAACGAGTTAAAGATATACTTATAAGTAGTTGTACACCATTAGTTGATCAGCCGATAAGTAAACAAGGAAATGGGCGATTTGAATTACAAAGTTTATTGGAGGTACTGAACTTATGAAAAAGAAGATTTCAGTTCATTTAAATGACATGAATAAAGTATATATCCTCGAACAATTCGGACAAATAAGTTATGTTGATGATTTTCTAGATTTGGTCTTTATTGTTGTTAATGAATCAGAGATTAAATCTATATTAGCACTAGAGTTTGTAGTTAATATCGAGGAATGTGGCCGGGGAAACTTATTAACGGCTTAAAAAAAGCCTGATTATATAATTAGGCTTTTTTTTGTTTATAAATATCGATACATTTAAATATTATGAAGTTCATTGTTGCCTGTATTAGAAGAATATGTTGATTTGTGTTACGATTAATTTTAGTAATGTATTAGTGGAAATGTGATGAGTTGGATATATAATTATAAATATTTGTAAAAACGATAAACGAAACATTTGCAGATTTAAAAGCAGATTAGTGGAGATTTCACTTACTAGATGCTCGGTGATTGTATTTCCCACCAAACACACCACCAAAACACTGAATTTTTTCAAAAGGTGCTGTTATTTAAGGAAACAGGGAGTACCGTCCATTATTGAGTGGGAATAGTATTATAAAAAAAGATCCATCTATTGCTCATGCATAGATGGATCTTTTATTATTTTAAGTTAAATACGAACGAAAATATAAAAGTTTATAAAAATGTTCGTTTTAAATTGACAAAAATACTTTCAAGAGTTAATATGAGTATGTAATTCAAACGAAAAGTGAATATTATGCCGTCGTATAATATCGGGGATATGGCCCGAAAGTTTCTACCTAGCTACCGTAAATGGCTTGACTACGAGGCGTTTTTATAAAGGTGAGGGGAATCTTATCTTTATTCATAGAACGCTTCCATGTATATGCAATGGAAGCCTTTTTTATTTTTAATAGATAAAAGAGGGCTAGGGGATTGCGGCGAGTAATCATATAACGGGGGAAACGTAAGATGAAACGCTATTTTCAGTTTGATGAACTCGGCACAAATTATAAAACAGAGTTCATAGCAGGTTTAACGACATTTTTATCTATGGCTTACGTACTATTTGTCAATCCTGCTACGCTGTCACTTGCAAATGTTAAAGGATTACCGGCAGGTACAGGAATGGATCCGGGTGCAGTATTCGTTGCTACAGCATTAGCAGCAGCAATCGGTTCGTTAATTATGGGTATTTTCGCGAAGTATCCAATTGCTTTAGCGCCAGGTATGGGAATTAACGCGTTCTTTGCTTATACGGCAGTGTTAACGATGGGTATTCCGTGGCAGACAGCAATTGCTGGAACGTTAATGTCAGGTATTATCTTTATTATTCTTACTGCTTCAGGTATTCGTGAAAAAATCATTAATGCAATTCCATCAGAGTTAAAGTTTGCAGTAGCGGCAGGTATCGGATTATTCATTGCCTTCCTTGGATTCCAAAATGCCGGAATTATCGTGAAAAATGATGCTGTCCTTGTTGGGTTGGGGGATTTAACAAAGGGCACAACGTTACTAGCAATTTTCGGAGTTGTTACGACAATCATCTTCATGATTAAGAAAGTTAATGGTGCAGTATTCTACGGTATGATCCTTACAGCAATATTAGGAGTGGCAACAGGATTAATTGATACTCCGAAAGCTGTAGTGGGAGCAATACCGAGTCTAGAACCAACGTTCGGTGCGGCGTTAACGCACTTTGGAGATATTTTCACTGTTCAAATGGGGATTGTTATTATAACGTTCTTCT
Organism: Bacillus sp. CCNWLW194; assembly: GCF_037120585.1. NCBI lineage: Bacteria > Bacillati > Bacillota > Bacilli > Caryophanales > Bacillaceae > Bacillus > Bacillus sp. CCNWLW194. The sequence goes on from NZ_JBBBBL010000035.1 coordinate 20,880, forward strand.
TTATCGATTTCTTTGATACAGCAGGTACACTTGTAGCGGTTGCGAATCAAGCTGGATTAATGAAGAACAATAAATTACCACGTGCAGGAAAAGCGTTATTCGCAGATGCGATTGCAACTGTAATCGGTGCGATCTTAGGTACATCAACAACAACGTCTTACATTGAGTCGTCTGCTGGGGTAGCAGCGGGAGGACGTTCTGGATTTACAGCAGTTGTAACAGCAGGATTCTTCTTACTGGCACTATTCTTCTCACCATTACTAAGTGTTGTAACACCAGCTGTAACGGCACCAGCATTAATTATTGTAGGGATCTTGATGGTTTCTTCTTTAGGAGAGATTGATTGGAAGAAATTCGAGATTGCAGTACCAGCATTCTTTACAATCATTTCAATGCCACTTACGTATAGTATTGCGACAGGGATTGCGATTGGGTTTATCTTCTATCCAATTACAATGGTAGTAAGTGGTCGTCGTAAAGAGATTCATCCAATTATGTATGTTATGGGAGTTTTATTCGTACTATATTTCATCTACGTTCGTAAATAAAAGGGGTTTTTTGAAAGGTCTAGACTTAAGGGGAGTCTAGACCTTTTTTGCGTCTTCAGAAAAACTTAAGGATTTCCGAGCGTTTTTCTTCAGAAGTTTTCCTATAATAGAAGTTAGGGATTAAAAAAGTAATGGGGGAGATATTGTGGCACACGAAACAATACTTGTCGTAGATGATGAAAAAGAAATTCGAAATTTAATTACAATCTATTTAAAGAATGAAGGATATAAAGTACTGCAAGCAGGAGATGGAGAAGAAGGATTACGTCTCCTGGAAGAAAATGAAGTGCATCTAGTCGTATTAGATATTATGATGCCAAAAGTAGACGGTATTCATATGTGTATGAAAGTAAGGGAAGAAAAAGAAATGCCAATCATTATGCTTTCAGCGAAAACGCAAGATATGGATAAGATTTTAGGATTAACAACGGGTGCTGATGATTATGTAACGAAGCCGTTTAATCCGTTAGAGTTAATCGCAAGAATTAAATCTCAGTTACGCCGTTATATGAAAATGAATGGTTTCGCTATACAAAATGAGGACGAGCTAGAAATTGGAGAGATGAAAATTAACAGCTCAACCCATAAAGTTATTGTAGAGGGAGAAGAAGTGAAACTAACTCCGAGGGAATTTTCAATTTTAGAATTGCTAGCCCGTAATCCAGGTATGGTCTTTAGCGCGGAGCAAATTTATGAAAAGGTTTGGAACGAACGATCTTTCCAGTCTGATAATACTGTAATGGTGCATATTCGAAAAGTACGTGAAAAGATTGAGGAGAATCCAAGGAAACCTAGATATATAAAAACAGTATGGGGAGTGGGGTATAAGATTGAAAAAGATATTTAATCCTTTTACTTATGTAAGGAAAACAAGAGAATTAATTGAGAAATTAGTAAAGAGCGTACGGAAGAGTATAAGAATTCAATTGATTACTACTTTTGCTGCTTGTGCGTTATTAGGAGTTTTGTCAGCAAAGGCAGCTGCGCCATTTTTTGAGAATGCGAATCGTCAAGCGACTATCGATTATCGGGCTGGTATGGAACGAATTAATCACCAAGCTCAAGGAGCGGCAAATAGTTCGGTTCATGAAAATAAATTAGAAGCTATATCCGATATGATCGAAATGGAGAATCAAAATTTAGAGCAAGGATCTAGAGCTTTAAAAATATTGGTTACTGATGAGAGTGGTAAAGTTTTATATAAAACGAAGCAGGCGCAAGAAGAGCAAATCGATTTGCATAATACGATTCGTAATGCAGCATCATTTGCGATTAACTATTCAAATGGTCGAGATGTATTTGAAAATACGAGAAAAGAATTTATAGCTTTTTCACCTATTACAATAGAAGATAAGAATTTATATATGTTCGTTAGTGGAATACCAGATGGTGTAGTAATGTATGATACGCAAGAAGGACCATTCCCATTTTTAATTGGTGTACTCGTGTTCATTTCCTCTTTCTTCTATATAACAAAGAGGAAGATGAAGCAAATTGAAGCGATGGCAGAAGGTGTAAAGGAAATAGAAAAAGGAAACTTAGCGTACCGTATTGAGAAGAAAGGTGAAGATGAGATTGCGTCTTTAACTGAGAATATTAATAATATGGCGGAAGAGCTTATGAATAATATAGAAAAAGAACGTAAATTAGAAAAGCAGAAAAATGAGCTTATTACGAATGTATCTCATGATTTACGTACACCACTTACTTCTATTATGGGTTACTTACGATTACTTCGAGATTCTAAATATGAAAATCAAGAACAACATGATGAGTATACGAGAATTGCTTTTGCGAAGTCGGAGCAGTTAAAGAATTTAATAGAAGATTTATTTGAGTATACGAAGTTAACGAATGAACAAGTTGTGTTAGAAAAACAAGAAGTATGTGTAAATGAGTTATTGGAGCAATTAATAGAAGAGTTAGTACCGCAAGCGGAAGAGCATGGACTTACGTTTGTTAAGAAGTTTCCTGAGGAACGTGCCTATGCAGCGATTGATTCGGAAAAGATGGTCCGTGTATTTGATAATCTATTAATGAACGCGATTAAGTATAGTAAAGATGATGGGGAGATAAAAGTTTCTCTTCAAAGGCAGCGCCGGGATATACAAATTGTAATTGCGAATCATAGTGAAGAGTTTACGAGAGAAGAGTTAGCGAGTTTGTTTGAACGCTTTTATAAGAAAGATCAATCTAGAAGTAGAGTAACAGAAGGATCGGGCCTTGGATTGGCGATTGCGAAAAGTATTGTTGAATTACAAGGTGGTAGTATTCGAGCTGAATATGAGGATGGTATTATTCAGTTTATCGTCTCGTTACCAATTATAGAAAGATAATAAACGAATAGAATGGTATATGATAAAAAGGCTTATTTTAAAAGAAATAAGCCTTTTTATATTTTTTTAGAAAAACATGTTGACGATTAGGGATTAGAGGTGTAATATAGAACAAGTCGCCGATGCAATAACGCAAAACACGACAAACGAAATAAAAAAACTTAGTTGACATTAACTAACGAAGATGTTAACATAAGGAAGTCGCAAATGAGCGACCAAGTAGTTCTTTGAAAACTGAACGAAACAAACAACGT
>NZ_JBBBBL010000036.1:0-21919 GCF_037120585.1 Bacillus sp. CCNWLW194
TTTTGTATTAAGAAAAATCTTTCTTCTGTATCGTGGGCAAAACACAAAATGATAGTTAATTAATGACACGGTTGTTTTGGTTCTTCTATAATCATTCATCATGTTCGCATTGTATCAGTTGGAATATAAAACTGCAACACGAAAGAGAAAAAAATAAAAGATACCAACATTTTGGATACTTAGAGTGCCACAAACCTTGCGGTTTTTAGTAGCACTCCTTATCCAACCTCCCTTTCATCCCCTGCCTAAACGCGAGGGGCTTTCTCGTTCGGGAAGGGCTGTAATCCATTATCCTGCTCTTTAGAAGTTGTTCCTGCATTTTTCTGTTTTGGCTTTTGTTCTGGTTTCTGCTCTGGCTTCTGTTCTGGTTTCTGTTCTGGCTTCTGTTCTGGTTTCTGTTCTGGCTTCTGTTCTGGTTTTTCTTTCTCAAGAACTACCACATTCACTGTTTCAGTTGAGCTGTTTCCTGCCTTATCAGTTGCCGTTACTTGAACTGATATTGTACCTGGCTTACTTGTATCATACGCTCCCACTGTTACTACTGGATTTGAATCTTTATTATCTTTTACACTCACTAAACTTCCTGGACTCAATTTATCCCCTACATGTACGGTTACACCTTGTTTTGGTGTTATCACTGGTGCTTCCGTATCCTTCTCTTCTTCCTTTTCCACTACTTTTACTGTTACCGTTGCAGTTGAGCTGTTACCCGCCTTATCAGTTGCCGTTACTTGAACTGATATTGTACCTGGTTTACTTGTATCATACACTCCAACTGTTACTACTGGGTTTGGATCTTTATTATCTTTTACTTCTACTAAATCACCTGCATTTAAGCTATCTCCTACATGTACGGTTACACCTTGTTTTACTGTAATTACTGGTGCTTCTGTATCTTTCTCCTCTTCTTTCTCGACTACGGTGACAGTTACCGTTGCAGTTGAGCTGTTACCCACATTATCAGTTGCTGTTACTTGAACTGATATTATACCCGGCTTACTTGTATCATACGCTCCCACTGTTACTACTGGGTTTGGATCTTTATTATCTTTTACTTCTACTAAATCACCTGCATTTAAGCTATCTCCTACATGTACAGTTACACCTTCTTTTACTGTAATTACTGGTGCTTCTGTATCTTTCTCCTCTTCTTTCTCGACTACGGTGACAGTTACTGTTGTACTTGAGCTATTTCCTGATGCATCTGTCGCCGTTACTGTTACTTGAATTTCTCCTGCCTTGCTTGTATCATATGCACCTACTGTCACTACTGGATTTGGGTCTTTATTATCTTTTACCTCTACTAAATCACCTGCATTTAAGCTATCTCCTACATGTACGGTTACACCTTGCTTCGCTGTAATTACTGGCGCTTCTGTATCTCTTTCTTCTTCTTTTTCGACTACGTTGACAGTTACTGTTGTACTTGAGCTATTTCCTGATGCATCTGTTGCCGTTACTGTTACTTGAATTTCCCCTGCCTTACTTGTATCGTACGCTCCTACTGTTACTACTGGGTTTGGATCTTTATTATCTTTTACTTCTACTAAATCACTTGCATTTAAACTATCTCCTACATGTACAGTTACACCTTGCTTTGCTGTAATTACTGGTGACACTGTATCCTTTTCTGGTTTTGTTGTACCACCATCATTACCATCTCCGCCTGTCGGTGGTTTTGTACCGCCTCCACCATCGTTACCATCTCCGCCTGTTGGTGGTTTTGTACCGCCTCCATTATTACCTTCACCACCAGTTGGCGGTTTCACTTCCCCGCCACTTGTATCACCAGAAGTTGGTGGTTTTTTATCAATATTAATTGGAGGTATTGAGTTATCTGCAATAGCAACTCCATCATTAATGTTTAAATCGCCACCAAATACAAAGTTCTTACTATCCTTATTATCCGAGACAGAAGGATTGTTTGTTGCCGATGCTATTGAAGTATTTAAATCTGAAAAACGATTATTTGATTTATCACCGTCAATAACTGATGCTAGATTTCTATCTGAATTTATAGCTGCGGTCGCAATTGAATCAGATAAATCATCATATTTCTTTTTGGTTTTGTTATTTTCAATAATTCCGGCTAAATTTTGATCTGAGCTACGCTTTGCATTATCAATGATTTCATCAAAATCGTTAGTATTTAAATTTTCAGTCGTTTCATTCTTACTTTCATCTTTTTTCTCATCTTTCTTCTTTTCTTTTTCAGTATCTTTTTTCTTTTTAGACACTGATGCTGTTTTAGTGCTCTTTTTTTCCGAAGAAAATAACGAGCAGCCTGAAACTACCCCCACACTTAGGGTAGTAGCAGTAGTTGCAAGTAAAACTCTCTTGAAAATTTCCGAATAATCTAAAGGCACAATCAATTCCTCCCCATTACTTAACCTGCACTTATAGTTGCTACAGATGTAGCAGAACTATTGGGTACAAAATTATTAATTTTTTCAAGTAAATCTTTATTTCCAACCTTTTGAGCAAACTTTTTAGCTTCCTCAGATTTATTTAATTTCAAATAACTATTAACAATAATTCCTTCTCTTCTACCATCTAGTGGCACTTGATCTCTTAACTTGATAACTTCTTCATGTTTGTTATCTAACGCAGCAATTTCAAAATTAATTAGTGAATTTTTAGTTTTAAGTTCTTTTACCTTTTTCAAGTTATCAACAGCTATATAATATGAAACTACTGATTCTGCAAAATCTTGCTCTAAGTCAATAGCCTTTTGTGCTTTACCGCTTAAAAGATAAGTAAATAAAACTGCCTTTTTATCTTCTTTTCCTAATTTTTTATAATCAACTTTATCAAATTCCAAGGCAGCATCTTGATATTTTTGAACTGCAGATAACCTTAATCCATTTATTAAATTCGCATTAACTTCAAGACTATTTACATTATTTGCAGATGCAGCCTGTGAATTCTTCAAATTACTAAAGGCAAAACCTGCTACTACTAATAAAACAATCGATGCGACTCCTATAATAGCGTACTTATATTTTTTCATATTATTTAAGATTCCTTTTTTATCGATTACTACTTTCTCTTCTTGTTCAAATTTAGTTTCATTTGGTAGATCTCTTTCCTTATTTAAATTAATTTCATCACTTTCTGGTTCATTTTTAGCTACTACTATTTTTTGTCTCTGTTGTGCTTCTTTTATTTTCTTTTCTTCCTCTAATCTTCTTTTTCTTACTTCTTCAAGTTTTCTCTCTTCTTCCTTCCGTCGAGCTTCTACCTCTTTTCTTGCTTCTTCTTCGGCCCTTCTATGCGCTTCTGCTTCTGCTCGTTTTCTTGCTTCTTCCTCTGCTTTTCTACGCGCTTCCGCTTCTGCCTGGTTTCTCGCTTCTTCCTCTGCTTTTCTACGCGCTTCCGCTTCTGCCTGGTTTCTTGCTTCTTCCTCTGCTTTTCTACGCGCTTCCGTTTCTGCCTGGTTTCTTGCTTCTTCTTCTGCCCTTCTACGCGCTTCCGCTTCTGCTCGTTTTTTTGCTTCTTCTTCTGCCTTTCTACGTGCTTCCGCTTCTGCTCGTTTTCTTGCTTCTTCTTCTGCCTTTCTACGTGCTTCTACTTCTTCACGTTCCCTTGCTTCTTCTATTTTTAAATCATTTTCAGAAGTGCCTGCCTGTTTTTGAATTGTAGTGATCCAATCAAGAGCTGGGTTACTATTTGAAGATTCATTTTTAGGTGAATTTACATTTACACTTTCTTCACGTTGGTTCCGCGGTTGTTCTGAATGCTCTTGTGGTATTTGCTCACTTATTGTATCTTTATAGACATCCTCATATTGTTCTTCTTCCTCTGCTAGTAATCGCTCACGTCGTTCTTTTTCTTGTCTAATCCTTTCTTTAATTACGTTTCTTTTTCTATTATTATGCATATAACAACAATGGCCTCCTTTCTATTGGTACCTCATAAATGAGAGTAATTAAATTATTTATCCTTCATAATTAATCATGAGATATTTCTATAGAAAAACTAAGGAAAAATAAAGATAATATTATTTTTTTAAGCATGATAAATAAAAAAGGATAAACAGGTAGCACCCATTTATCCTTCTTTTTATTTTACATCTATTGAGTTTTTAGTACATGTTATCCCCTTAACACACCCCTTTTTTAAAATTTTCAGACAGAAAAGGATACAACACGCTCGTTATACTGTATATTCTGATAAATACAAAAATATATTTTCACACCATATTAAGTTCATCCATTACTTTCAACTTTTCATGTAATAGATTAAAAATTTCTTCTTTATAGTCACATTTCTTCAATTTTTTAATTGCTTCATCCTTTATTTGTGACACTCTTTCAGTTGTTATCATAAGTGCTTTTGCAATTTCTTTATGCAAATATACTTTACCATCTAGAAGACCAAAACATAGATTTAGTACCATCTTTTGCTTTGGGTTTAATACTTCATCAAATATTAACCATATCTCGTAATTTAAGTCCTCAATTACCATTTCATTTGTTGACGGAATTGCTGAACTATCATCATAGAATGGATTTAGTATACCTATATCTTCATTTATTGTATCTACATCCAAAGTCATAGTAGTAGCCCGCTTATAATATACGTTGTGCTTAATGACTGTTTCGCTAGTTACATTTAACTCTTTTACTACTTCTTCCACTGAAGGGGGTCTGTTGTACATTTGTAGATATTTATCTTCTAACTCGACATATCTTAAATTGAATTGATTCACATAATTAGGGATTTTAAAAGGTCCAGACTTTTTTTTACATATTATTCCTAACATACTTTTTTGTATCCACCAAAAAGCATACGTGGAAAAGCAATAACCTAAAGCCGGATTAAAATCTTCCATTGCCCGTAACATTCCTTCATTACCCTCTTGAATCAGATCATCAAACTCTATATCAGGGTGCTTGTTTTTGTACTTTCTTGCAATAGATAATACTAGTCCTACATTCACATGAAACAAATAATCACGTAGATCCTTTTCACCATGTTTGTACCGCTGAAATAATTTTAAACTTTCTTGTTTTGATAGTACCTTATATTTCCCAATTTCCTTAATTTCAAAAGTGTTCTCTTCTAGATTTGCCATTGGCTTAATACTTCTTGCAGTAGAACCTTGTGTTATAGTTTTATTTAATGACTCATCGCGATTCAAGCTGCTATATGATTCATTCATACCTATTCCTCCCTTCTCATTTTTAACGAATTGTTTCTAAAAACATTTTTGTCTCCTTTTGTACGTTACTAATCAACTTACAATTCCTTGCGCATGTATTGGCAACTTCTTTATGTGCTTTCGTTTTTCTCAATTCTATATAAATATCGCATCCTTTGCAGATGCTACTAATACCTTCCATTATTTCTAATTGTCTTCTTCTTTCATATAAAAACTGCTCTTTTGTTTTCTTCTCGCTTACTCGTCTCCCCATTTGTTTCACCTCGTATACATGAATAGTATTATTTAGTAATTAAAAACTACTATCGGTATTACATAGATACGAAACTTCGCCTTCAAAACTCTTCCAAATTTCTCCTGTATGTATATGATATAGGATTATAACAAAATGTAAAACAAATTATTCTAAAAATTTCAAAAAATGCCGAGATATTAAAATATCCATCATTTACTTATGATTAAACTAATTATATTTATATAAATCTTGATAATCATCAAGGTTTATATATACAATTTAAACCCTGATGACTATCAAGAACACGTATAAAACAATGGATGTATTGTATTTTTCTATACAATACATCCCTCGATTTTATAAAACCCACTCATTCTAGTTATAGTATAGAAAAGTACTTAATCATTTCTACCCCTTATTAATATATATATATCTTAATTTATTTCAATTAAAATAGCGTTTATCTCACTTTCTCTATTGCTGGAATATAATCGTTTAACAGTAAATCATCTAGTCCCTTTCCAAGAGTAATATCCCAACTTGCATAATTAATACTTATCCCTTCTTGATACAACGTTTGCGCACATTCTAATAACGACCGCTGAACATCTGAATTTGTAATCATATCCATATCTAAAGCGAACGTCGCCTGTCTAACTCCCATTTTTTTCAATGGTTCAATTAATATTCTCCATACTTTAACCCCTGGTATTGATACAACTGTGGTACCATACAATACTTTTTCCTCATTTGTTAGAAGCTCGTCTAAATTTTCTGCAGCAATATCAGACTTTAGAGCGCCTTCTGAAATCCATACATTATCCTTTTGTATTAATTCTCCACGTTCCCAGTTTTTCAGCTCCCGACTAGGTACTGCTACATGTATTGGCAATGGGTTCCCTGCTCCTGTTCCATGAAATCTCCCACCTGAGCTAACCCAAAAATATTTACTTTCTAACTTTAATTGTACTTCACCTAATTTTTCACCCTCATAATTAATTTCATACCATTCTTTAAAATCGACTTTACCTTTAAATACAGACTCTATCTTCCCATTGATTTTATAGGTCACTTCTATAGTATTGGGTTGCTCAATAACTTCTGCCTTAAAGCTTGGTTTATGATTTTTTACAACTGTCATACATTCAGGATCATCAATTCTACATTGAAAACCGCATATCTGATTATATATATTTCTCTGCGGTATTAATAAAGAATCTCTCCTTCCTGCAAACGTGAAATATCTTCCCCCCTTCGTTTCTTTTTCATAAAATCCTGGGATTCCAACAATATAGCTTGTTTTCCCTCCTACTTTTTTTATTAGCTCTTTCGTAGTATCCCAAGGTTTAATAGGAAAACTTTTGTAATTTCTAACATTTATCACCTCTCTTGTAATCCTACGTTTTGATCCCATTAACATTTTAATATGTTCATCCCGCACGTCTAAAAATTCTAGAAATAAAGTGTAAATAACATCAAGGTTGTAATCACTTTTCTTCCTATGTTCCTTAATCATCTGATCTTGAGAAAAGTCATATCCCCTTTTTTGATTTTCAGCTATTATATGTAAATAGCCTGCTTCCCCGAATACTGTTTCTGATGAAATTCGTCCACATATTATTTTAGTTTCAGAATCATTAACCATGCACCATCCTTGCTTACCACATATAGGGCACGTTGTTCTATAATATTCAAACCATCTCTCATTACTCCCCTTATTCATGCTTCTCACTGGCCTTAATATTCTACTTGCTGCTAACTTTTCAATTGACATCACATATCTCCTTTTCCCTTGATCAAATAAAAAAGCCCTTTGGAATACGGAGGTTAAATACCACACAAACGTGTAATTTAATCCGTAACCCGAAGGGCTTTATGTAATCACTAGAAAATAAAAAAATTAACAAGTTATAATAAGAATATACTAAAAATTCTTTATTTAATCAAATGATCTTATAATATTATTAAACTCCACACTATAATTATACATGGGCATCTCACTGCTTAACCCCTTTTGGACCTTTTGAAGCGAGAACTTCTTCGAAATTAGATACTATTTTAGCAATCTATATTTACTAAGCTATAAGGGTCCCCCTTATTAACCGTCCACTAATGTTTTTCTGCTAACTTTTTTTGGTACAGTATACTCTCTACTAACCAATTAATCGCGCTATTAAGCGCATTCTTGTTGACCATAATATATTTTTTGTAAACAATCATCATAACATTATATTTTGTCCAAAATTAATTAATCCTACTCAAAAACACTTTAGAATAAGGACTATAAAACAGTCATATAATTATCAATCTCATGTTGATACCAACAAAAAATCAACATATCTCACCCGCATTTGACATTGACATATCAACTGAGATTAACATGTCAAAAGAAGCGCGCAAACTTTATCACTAGTATCCACTGGTTAACATCAACATAACATTAACAAGCAGCTACTTATCAAAAACGTTTGTACCTATCTAAACTTCAAGATCTATATTAGTTGAACATTAGTCCATTCCAACAGATTGTACGGAAATAAGTAAATTAATAAACTACCTTTGAAAATGTTTCAATGCTAGTAAGACATAAAAAAGAAACACCATGAAACTATTAATCTCATGTTGATACCGATGAAAAGATAACTGGTTTTCAATCTCTCATTTGTTATTAACATGTTAGCTGAGATTAACATATTAAGTGATTGTTTTCTTTTGTTATCAATATCATTTTGGATAAGGTTGATATAACATTAACAATAAGGTTTCAAAAAAGAAGAATCGTTTATAGCTTTCAAGATTTCAAAATCTATATCGGTTGTTTTTTTCTCCTGCGGCAATTTTCTCGAAGTGAATCTAGCGACAATCTATCTTAGAAAATGTCTCGACACCATTAAAACATAGTTAAAAATTTAATCAGGATAATAAATGATGACAGCATTTTACCCTTTATTTATCATTGACATATAGTCTAAAAACAACACATAGAAAGGAATACTATCTATATTGTTAATCTCATATCAACAATTTGTATTTAACATTAATATGACATTAACAATTAAGTAGTTAAAATACGCATAAATACAAATCTTGGGTCTTCGAAATCTGTATTAGTTATAAATTTATCTACCACAACAGATATCTATCGAAAAACCAAAAACACTTTAAAAGAACTATAATTGTGGTTAGAAGCTAACAAGAAATCCATACAATTGATGGTTTCTTATTAGTGACATCAAAAAATTAACAGTTTTCTTTTTATTTATCATTGATATATAACCTGAGATTAACATGTTAAGTACTCATTTTCTTTTGTTATTGATATTATTCTAATTGATATTGATATCGATATGACATTGACAATAAGGTACCAAAAAGTAAAAGTGTTTATAGATTTCGAGATTTCAAAATCTATATTGGTGAAAATTTTCTTCTGTGGAGGTTTGCTCGAAGCAAATCTAGTGATGATCTATCCTAAAAGATGTTTTCACACTATCAAAACATAGTTAAAATTTAATCGCAATAATAAATGACGACAGTAATTCAGTGCTTTTTAGCCTTTGTTTATCATTGATATATAGTCTAAAGGCGATACGTAGAGAGAAATGCTGTCTATATTGTTAATGTCATATCAACAATTTGCATTAAACATCGATATAATATTAACAATTATGTAGTTGTAATACGCATAGATGCAGATCTTGGGTCTTCGAAATCTGCATTGGTTAAAAAATTATCTACCACAACAGGTTTCTATTGAAAAATCAAAAAAGAAAACATCATAAAAGAACTATAATTGTAGCTAAAAACTATCAAGAACTCCATACAATTTTTAGTTTCTTATTAGTAACACAATAAAATTAACGGCTTTCTCTTTATTTGTAATTGATATGTAACCTGAGATTGACATGTTAATAGGGCTAGTTATCCATTAAAAGTAGTGTCATATCAACTATCACCCATACGTATTGACATGACATTAACAATTATTGATTCTAAAGTTGAAAATATACATACAAATAGAATTTTAGATTCTACATCTATTAAAAGGCTTTTTTCTATAGAAAAATTCACTGGATAAATCGGAGAAGATATCATTCTTGAAAGTATTTTGATAGTAACCAAAAACAATAAATCAATTTTGATTATATAGAGATCACTTGTAAGGGGTGATACCCCCTAGAAAAAGTGAGTTTATACTAAACCGCATAAAAAGTACTTAAATAACCTATAATAGCCTTCACGTGCATTCTAAAGACTTACTGAAACCAATTAACTATACCGTTCTTGATTTTCTACTACCGAGTATCATAAATTACAATAAATATAGGCCTTTATTTACTATTAGTATGGGCTTTTCGCTTTAGATTTATACATACTTTTTAGTTTTTAAGTCTTTAAGTTTAATGCTATATCCTTATAATTTATTTACAAATCACTAATATTTTCTTATCATTAATATATTGTAGACTAATTTGTTAATTTCATAGCAACAATAATCATTAATAACTAACGGATTATTAACTGGACATTAGCAATAGTTAATTCCAAACCCTTATTTATCAACTTCATGTTAACAAGTGGTACTTTATATATCAATGACATATTTCATGTGAATGTCAATCGATAAAGGTATTGAGGTTTATATCGTCGAAAGACACTTAACATGTCAATCTCGCTTTATATGTTAATTCCATTTTGCTATGGCCATTATATTTCAAGGAGGTACAACGATGATTGAACAAGATAACAAAAATACAACTGAACATATGGAGTCCAATAATACAAACTCTAGTCATGAAGATACTTTTGAAAAAGCTTGGCGAATAACAGAGTTTTCAAAACTAGTAGGCCGACATCATAACACTGTATACAATTGGTTCAATATCCTAGAGGAAAAGGGATTACACGGAACATTAAGAACCAATAATACAAATGAAAAGCTATATAACACACTGGATTTAGACATAGCGTTATTTATCAAGCTAAAAAGGGATGAAAAGTGGTCGCTAGATGCAATTATTGAGCTTTTACCACATCAATTTGAACTAAGACCAGTTTCTCCAGAAAATCAAACCAGTGAAGTCTCAACCCAATTAAACATGCAGGAAGCTGCAGCGACTATTGAAAAAATAGTAGAGCAAAAGATTCAAATGCATTTACAAAACATTGAATTAGAGTATCAAGGAAAGTTTGAAGATGCTATACGTGCAGTGCTCCCTGAACCAGAAGACCCTGAAATGTTAAAAGAGCGCCAAAGACAAGAAAGACTAGATAATATAATAATTCAACATAGAGCGCGTACAGAGTTAAGAAAACAAGGTGAAAGAGAGTGGAGTTCACAACCAGAAGAAACTCGTATTAAAAAAGTTGGTTGGTTTAAAAAAGAGGAAGATCTTGCGCGAAAACAACTTTTCATAGAAAACTATATTGATGAGAACATGATTGAATACATGAAAAATGTAATGAAAACAGAAAAATAAGCCTGGAAAATTCCAGGCTTATTTTTTATTTTGTTCCGAACATCTTATCGGGATCCATAAATGCCGCTAATTCTTCATCATTTTGCGTTTGTGGTTCTTCATCTTTAACTGGTTCTAATTCAAAGTAATCACCAAAGTTAATATTGAAATCATCGTCCGAGTCTTGCGCTTCAATAGTATTAATTTGTGACTTTGTATATTGAATTTGACTCTGTTTTTCCTTAAATTCGTTATATTCTTCAACTAATCCTTTAGATAAACGTGATGGTAGTGCATCTGTCTTATAGAAAGTATACACGCTGCCCATAAAGTCATTTTTACTCACTAAATAACCATTAAAAACAGTTCCATTGATTGGTAGTTTATTTGTCACTTCTACTTTTGCATCATCCATAAATGAATCATCAATGTTCTTCTGTTCATCTAAAATTGCTAACATACCAAAATGATGTACCTTCGATGCCTCTAAATCTCCATTTTCATTTGTCTTCATCAGGTCAATAGGGTGATGGAATGAGCTTCCTTTCAATGATTCTGAGAACATATCTACAATTTCTTCACTGTTTTCAATTTGATTCATATTACGTGAAACCTTATTAATTACTAAACAGCCTGTTCTTTCTAGTAAAATTCGTTTAAAGTCCTGAGAATCTAGAATTACTGATGTTCCTGAACCATTTGCAGCTGTATTTAACTCATGAATAATATCTCCAATGCGTTGGTTTGCATAGTCTCGTGAGTTTCCAATGCCTTTTTTCTCATTTTCGTTTAATCCCTTAAACTCATCATAGAAGTGTTGGTTATCTGCAAATACAACAAATGCAACGCCTTTCGCTGGATCATTAGCTAACTTCCAAATTTCTTGTGAAAATTTATTCACCTGTCTTAGTACATCCGGCCCATCTGCTCTAACTGGAAGTGTAACCACAATACCCATTTTAATAAAATCTTTACGTTCAATTGCATTATTGAAAGCAATTCTTGCATACTTTTGTTGATTTTTGATTAATTCTTCTCTAGGAATTTTCATTGCCATACTTTTAAGTTCTTCAGCAATTACAGGTTTATTATGAAAAGCAGAGAATTCTTCAATTGCTTGAATAATTGTAGATGTACCTGTACCACCACCTAAACCTGCAAAAAATAGCACTAACTCATCAGTTGGTCTAACACGTTCCGTTATAAATTCTTTTAGTTTTTCCTTAGCTTCTTCATTAGATTCTAACACCTTTACAGCACGCTCAGGATTCTTACCCAAACCACCTAATTTTAGTGAAACTTGGTTACTTTTTGGCACGTTTTTCAGTTCTGCTAAATCCCCATCATTACTATTCAATGCTAGGCAATTATAAACTGCTGTACCGTCTGTATGCTTATACTCAGCAAACTTATCTACCATTCTAGTTCCAGCTTGACCAAAACCAACCATAGTCATTTTCACAGCTACTTCGTTTTTCAGAAAGTTTTTTGCCATTATTTTATCTCTCCCTTATTCTCATTACTTTTTTTACGTTTTCCTAATTCAACTAATACTTGTTGTCCCCTAATAGTTGAAATTAAAAACTTATACGGATGCATAATTTTTTCTGTTATTAATGACATTGAAGCTAAAGTAGCAACACTACCTTCTGCCGATCTTCTTGAAATGTTAGTTCTTTCAAGTTCTAATGAATAGGATTTACCCTTAGGTTTCTTTACTCTCCTATCAATAACAACACTTTCTACTATTTCATTTATTGAGATTCCTCTCATATACTTTGTCTCTTGGTATTGTTTGTTTACTTGAGATCCTATGTAATGAAATACATTGTAGAGTATTTCGTCTTCTTCAATAATATCTGCAAACATTTCCACAACTTCTTCAGTGAATTTGTTTTGTTTATATTTTTCACTTAATACCTCGTTCAAGTTGTCCCCCCCTTAAAACGTTGGTTAATTATTCCTAAAAACATATTACATCATTGTAAGACGTATATCAAGTCATTATATATAAGTCTTATATTAAGTTGTTATATACAAGACTTATATAATATTTACAAATGTAAAATCGAAACAATGTCCTATATATCAACGTCAAATATATAAGACGTACATGAAAGTCGTTCATATAAGCAGTAAATAAAACATGTTAATATCAGGTTTCATATAACTAACAATAACTATTAAAAAATAAATATGAGTGCAGTATTTATGTATATTTTTATCTAGAATTATAATTCCAATATATAACGCTCCTAAAATAATGTACTGCTATCATGGTCATTTGATTTATACGTCTTATATATACGAACTATATATAAGACGTATAAACAAATACTTATTATTAAAGGTTTTATATGTTTTT
This sequence comes from Bacillus sp. CCNWLW194, assembly GCF_037120585.1. Taxonomy (NCBI): domain Bacteria; kingdom Bacillati; phylum Bacillota; class Bacilli; order Caryophanales; family Bacillaceae; genus Bacillus; species Bacillus sp. CCNWLW194. The sequence continues at coordinate 13,224 of NZ_JBBBBL010000036.1, forward strand.
ATATCAATTTCATATCAATAGAATATTACCATGAATTATTACACGTCCTATTTAAAGGTCTTATATGAAAGACTTATAAATAAACCGTGTATATAACCCTATAAAAAAAGAGTAATACTTCTTAAGTATTACTCTTTTAACTATATAGTTTTATATAAAACACTTAGTTTATTAAACAGATTTTTATGATCCTGCTTCTTTTTTAATAACTCATTTTTCTGTTGGTTGTCTACAGAAAGGAAAGGGGATGTCAATGTCATGTTATATTTCGTTATTTCTTTTATTAATTCCGTAGTTATTTCTGAGATTTGCAGAAATAACACATAAAATTGTGATTCATTTTCATTCATTTGTTTTTCTCTGAAATTAAGTTCTACAAACTTGTCAGTATAACTTGTCAATTTCATATCAATATAATCACTATAACTCACATGTAAAGCCATAAAGCGATTAAACTCAGATAAACTAATTAATTTCTTTGTTAAACATAGATGTACTAAATAAATCTTGTATACAGCTTTAAATGAAATAACATATTTAGTTCCTTTTTTTATTAACTGGATGTATTCACCGTATCTGTTAATTAAATACCTTAATTTATTAGGTTTCAGTCTCAATATTCTACTAACTTGTGAAGTATTGTAGATTTTATAAGGATCTAGAGCAGCAAACTGTAATGGAATTATCTCATATTCGTTATTTAATGTGTTAGTTACCTTGTTATAAAGAACGTCTGTTTCAAATTCACTTTGTATAATTGCTTTTATTAGCCCATATTCTGTGTTCAAATTCCGCATTTTTTCACCCCTTAAATCAGATTGTAACATGCAAAATATGAAATATACACAATTTTCATTTACTTTATTATGTTTATTTACTTATTTCTTTTATGATGTAATTTTTCCTTCTGACAAACGGATACCTCTACAGAATTAAATACAATTCTGTTTAATACTTAATTTCATCTATGCAAAAGTATATTCACTGTACATTTTAACTATTTTTGATACTCTACACATATATGACGAGATACATATGACGAACCCTTTTTTTCATCATTAGTGTTCGTCATATGTTCTTTTATCTATGTCGAAGTACAAATGACGAACCCTAATAGTAATTTTCCACTTGATATCATTGAATTTAATTACCCACACCTGCAGAAGTAATATTTGTTTTTAAACCGAGAGTTCATAGGGGATAACGGATTACTTTTTTGCAAATTTCAGTTAAAATATACACTAATCATTTTTATGTACTGAACTGCTTAATTTATCCAACATTAATTACTTTCACTTCATGACAATTGCACCCGATTTTATGCAAGTTTCCGTATATTATTTCCATATCAAGGGAGTGTTTAAAATTGAAAAAATCATTTGATCATGCCGTTAAATATATCGTCGGAGAGAATGATCGTGGAGTTTATTTTAATCGTTCTGACATTTTTACAGTCTTATTTTTATATGAACAACGAACAGTATCTCAAATTCAATTACGTAAATTTTATGAATTGATAAGTGGGGAACCTATAAGCCGAACTACATTTTCATCAAAGCTAACCAAGTGGGATAAAATGAAATTAATAAAAAAAGAAAACATCAGTGTGAGAAAAAAGCGTGGATTTACATTGGATTTTGTTTCTATCTCTGCAAAAGGGGTTGAAATATTATACCGATTGAAATTAATTTCTAATTGTAGTACCTCATTTGTTACCAAAAGGCAGTATGAACACAATATAGCTATTACACAATTTGTATTAAATTTACTTGAAGCAGAATCCCAAAATGAACATACTGGTGCAATTGTAGGTGGTAAGGGAGATTATCTTTTTCCATTAAACTCAATTGTGAAGCAAAACTTACATTTACCTAACCTAATGTATTCCGATTCAAATGATGTTTACTTCTTATACGAAGATGAAGAGTATCGCGAAATGTTTCAGCCAGAACTTCAACCCGTTTCCTTCCAACCAGATTTACCTCAACTCGTTTATTCATTTCGTCCATCTAAAGAGTTTTACCTAGATTCAAAGGGAAACCCATTAATCATTCCTGATTGGGTTCTTACATGTAACGATTCTATTATCAATATTGAAGTTGATACAGGAACAGAAAACATTCCATTTCTAGAAAACAAACTAAAAAAATATCTTGATATCGCTGCTTCCAATCCGTCTAAACAGTTTTACGTATTATTTTCAGTAATCGATGATTCCTATCACACAATTTCTACTTACAAAAAAAGAACTACACGTGTAACAAATTTAAAAAAGGCTTTCAGCAATATACCACGTTTAAGTGTAGTGAATAACCTAAATGTTTACGTAAGCAATATGGGTGGATCTGCACTTGTAATAAATAATATTCTTCATGAAATTCGCGAAATTAATAGTTTAAACAAAAGTCATTTGCTCAACAAAATCGCTGAACGTTTAAACATAAATTCTTCTTTCCCTTATTCGGTAAAGTGGATTTCTAATAAAAATGAAATTCAAGCGAAAGGGATTCAGCATTTTAAACTACTTGAGCTAACAGATGACATTTTGGTATTACGAAAAAAAGCACCTGATGAAGAAAAAAAATCTTTAGATTACTTAGAAATATTATGTATATTAACAATACTTAAGGTAGGGGAGGTTAACACACACTTTAAATTACAGCAATTATCAGGATTGTTGGCCATGCAAAATCAACACCGAACACTAAACCCAATAAAGATTTTGGGGATATATGAAGCGGATGAATTAGAGCATGGGCAGCAAGCCATTTTTACTGATTTGTATCACAATTCCATAGCACCAGAGAATATATTATTGGCTACTTCTGCTGAATTGCTTAATTTCACCGCTGCTTTTTATTCGTTAAAAGAGAGGGTGAAACAAGAATTTGGAGAATGCAGTTCAAAAGAATGCTGAACTCAATAATGCACCAGGTAATGGGGAGGATCCAAAATCCGGAAAGAGCAAGAAAAATTCCTATACAGTTACAATCGACATTACAAAAAGCTGGAAATATCGTTTAGCAGCCCGCTCATCTTACTATGTTGTAACATTACTACTTCTGCTAGCTTGGTATTTTGCTTTTAGAGGAATATATAAATACGCTTCTTTCTGGTCAATACAAATGGGCGCTCCATTGCCTACTTTAAGTATCTTCGGTAATCCGTTTGAAACTAATTATTACATTGAAACCTTTTTTAGCTTTTGGATTTTAATTTATACTTGGCAACTATCAACCAAGGTTAAGACCTATCAGGAGATAAAGCGTAGATGGTTTATTTTCTCGATGATGTTAATTGGTATAGTTGCCCAGTACTTATGGGCGTTTAGTGTTCCATTAGCTAAAATATTTATTCCATTCTTAAATTCGAAAGCTGGAGAAGTTTCACTAAATGACAAAGGATTAGAGGATACTATACTTTCAAATTTTAGTAATATCATGCACCTTGTATTTGCAATACCTGTAATTATTATTATTCTCGTACTCTTATGGCTCTTTAAGATTTTTTATGAACATAAAAAAGAGCTTTTAGATGCATTCGGAAAATGGGAATACGTATTTAAAATACCTGGTTGGATGCTTTCCTTTTTGAATGATAATCGTCAACGAAAACTTGCTACTTCATTACACAGATTTTTCACTGAAAAAAATCCATCAAAATTGCCAGAACCCGATATCTTTCTTGGTCCTAACAGTGCTACACGGGAAATGGCAGTTATACAGGGCAAGTCTTTAACGCTTAATATAATGATCATCGGTAACATTGGTACAGGTAAATCAGCTGCACTAGGTTTGCCAATTGCCAATCAAATTCTTGACTATATGGCTTCCATGATTAATAACTTTAAAACCTTATATGCAAGAAAAGATTATCATTCAGAGGATGTAAAAGGAACGCAGGTTAATGGTCTTACAGTTATCGAGCCATCTAATGACTTCTGCGAAAAAGTATATAAATTGGTATTAGCACACAAAATTCCCGCAAGTGTTATTTTCTATTTAGACCCAACAAATCCTGATACCCCTTCAATAAATTTTGTACGTGGTCCAGTTGATAAAGTTGCTGAGATGTTATGTTCAGTATTAACGGGTCTCTCTGATAATGGAGCAGGAAATCCGTTCTTCGTTCAGTCTGAGCGTTCCCATCTTAAACAACATATTTATTTGTTAAAACTCCATGATTCTAAATTTGAAGCCAGATTTGAGCATTTAATTGATATGTATAATGATGCTAATCTCGTTTTTGAGATGCATCTCAAATTAAAAGAACGACTTCCAAATGATATTGAATCTATTCCAGATAGAGATGAACGAAACCATTGGCGCATAATGAAACAGGTAGATGAATGGTTTGATTTAAATTATGTTCCTGAAATTTCTGGTGGTCGTGGGGGAGGGGAAGTTGTTTATCATACTGAAGGGAAATACTATGGTCAACCAAAGATAATTGATAAACAAGAAACCTTTGTTCGCGGTTTACGAAACACATTAAATGATATTTCTGCTCAACCTCTGCTCCGACGTGTTTTATGTGGTCCATCGGATTTTGATTTTGAGAAGCATTTGGAATTTGGAGGTATTCTGTTAGTAAATACAGCGAAAGGAGAACTTTCTGATTTATCTGATGCATTCGGTAAGTTGTGTTTATATGCCGTACAGAACGCTGTTTTCCGTCGTAAGCCTAACGTATCTCCTTATCATCCGGTTTTAGTCGATGAGTTTGCGGATTACATTTATAAAGCATTTAAAAGTTTTCCTGCTCAATCACGTAAATATAAAGCACCTTTAATTGTTATTGCACAAACCATTAGTCAATTAGCAATTGAACATGGACCAAGATTCATGGATATTCTGTTAGGTACATTTCGTAATAAACTTGTTTATGGTGATGTTACAAATGAAGACGCTAAATTATTTAGTAAGCTAATGGGTACGAAAACAATTTATGAGGCACGTGAAGGTGATCAAGAAATTGATATGGTAACAGCAGAAACAAAAACACAAAGTACTCGTAGAACATCCTACTCTTATTCGAAAACAGAGGTACCCATTCTTTCTGAAAATGACATTTTAATTCAAAAAGCATTCCAGTGTGCTGCTAAAATTGTAAAAGATAATGCTCCTCAAGGAGGAATACAAGTAAATGCTAACTTCGTTCCTGCCGCTGAGTTTAAAACAGCTAAGATTCAAGTTGATGCAGAAGCAGCTGCTTATTGGCTAAAAATTCGTGAAGAGTCATTGAATGCGGAAATTAAATATGATGATTATGTCACAGATACAGATGTTGATAGTGAAGAAACTGTAATTGAGGATTTGAGTACGCCTAAAACAGCGCCTACTGCAATAGAAGGTTGGTTACAAACGTTAAATCCTGATACTTACGATTTTTATAATAATGACGATGATATTGACAGTGAAGGTGAGTTAACAAATAATCAGTCTGTGCAAGATTACTCAAGAAATTCTGCTCCTAAGCTAGAAAAGGAGGACGCTACAGCATCAATTGCTACTTCTACTACAACAGAACCCGCAAAAATTAATGAAGTAATCGATGTTCAAAAAGAAAATGTACCAGATACAAGTAAACATAGAGAACCTATTGAACTTAACAACAAAGCACCAGTTATTACTGAAACTCCAATAGAAGTGCCAAGGGCGAAGCATACACCACAATATAGAGAGCCTGCTTACACATCGACTGTAACCCATAATCAGCAGGAACAGGAAATTCAGCGAACTGCAGAAATCAATGGTAAAAATACAACATCTAACTTAACAATGCAATGGTTACAACAAATGGCTGCTACTGTTCCTCAAGATGATGAAAACACATTACCTTTAGATGAAATGGAAGGTGGCTCTCGTCTTCACAATCGTAAAGTAGCAGAAGTAACTCCAGAAAGTGCGGCAATTAAGGATAAACTCAGTCAATATATCGACGGTGACATTGATCGTGATTGATACACTAAGCATATAACGAATATTTCTACTGGTAAAAAGGTGTGGGTCGTAAACTCATACCTATTTTTTTCATATATAACTTTCCCCAAGGAGATCATTTCTTTATGCTAAAATTTAATTGAGTTTGTGTAGAAGGAGAAAATAGATTAAATATTAAGGGTTGGAGGAATGACATTGGAAATAGCTAAATTAAATTTGCCCATTGATAGTATGCACTTTTTACTTAATCATCAAATTAAAGGAAACGAATTCGAATGTCTCAATGTAGAATTTTACACCTATTCAAATGGTTTTCTTTTAGATGTAGTGGATTGGACAAAACAAAATGATTTTTCTTTATCGATATTGGATAAAGAATATACAGAAGCGTTTTTAGCAAGTTTAGAGAAGTTTAAACGATACCTCGTTATTGGGAGCAATATGGACTCAGGTAATCTACTTACTATCTACCAACCCACAGGAGAAATATATGAGCTAGAACATGAGATTACGGAAAAAGTAGAAAGATATTTTGTTAATTCTTCTATAGAGAAAATGTATTGCTGCTTCAATTACTTTAAAAAATGTTGGATTCAACTATTAGAGCAAGAACACTACAAAAGTCATGATCTAATAAACACTTTTTATGAATTAAAGAACAAATTAGTGGAGTTTGATACTAACATATTAATAAATAATGATGACTACAATAGACAATTTTGGAATTGTTTATATCACGGCAATCTAAACTTTCTTTTGGAAAAGTCAAAGGGAATATAGATTATCTCTAATTGAGATACTTACATGAAATAACGTTATTTCAAAGTGTAAAACGACTTTTTAAGAAACAAAAGCAGATTATTAAATGGCTCCTTACTGGTTAAAATTTCACTAGAAAAATAAAATAACAACAGTAAGGAGTGGTTTCTTAATCCCTCATTGCACCTGCTTCTCGGGAAGTCATTGCTCCTTGTCCTTCTCTTACATCATTTTGAATTTCTTGTTTCACTTTTTGAGCATCAGTTTCTGCAAAATTTGGTTTCATAATAGAACTAGACTTTTCTATAGCTTTTTTATTATGTTGCATACAAACCCTCCTGACTTTAACGTTTAACAATCTTATTATGTGCAAATGTACACATGATATCCACCGAGCAATCGAACGCGTTTATGGATTAATACAGGCAGATATGGGGCAGGCAAAGCTATTTAAAAGCGACGGCTATTTTACCTAAAAAGCTGATATTAGAAATTCAGAAGTATGTTCAAGAAGAAACAATATATATTCCTAAATCTAAAGCCTCTCATCAGAGACAGGGTACACGTTCCGGAACAAGAAAGCTAATCGATGAAATAAAATGCTTCTATTAAACGGTAGAACGATTAATCAAATAGCTGATGAATATCACCTCTCCATTGAAACAATCAAAAAATTATCTACTCTAAATGAATAAAAAGGAAGTACTGGTGAAATGATGCTCATTACTTTTTCTTATGGTGAATTTGTTTCTTAGTTATTTCCTGCATTTTATATCATTCACCAATCATGTAATGTTAAGGGAGATGACAAAAGAAAGGAAGAATGTACAAATGAGTATAGTAAAAAACGGAACATTGCAAGTACTTGGAGCGAGCATCTATTATGAGGTGCGTGGCTCGGGTCCAATTCTTCTTTTGATCCATGGTGGGGGTGGTGATGCCGACAAGTTCCATAATATCGCCGACCATCTTGCTAAATGGTATACCGTTGTTACTTACGATCGTCGTGGTCATTCCCGTAGTAATCTCGTCAATAGAACTGAGGATTATCATGTGCACACACATAGCGAAGACGCTCATCGGCTGCTAGCCAATCTGACCAATGAACCGGCTTATGTATTCGGAAGTAGTTCTGGTGCTGTCATCGGACTTGATCTGTGCATATGCCATCCTGAGCAGGTACAGTTACTAATCCCACACGAACCGATTTTATTACAACTTTTACCTGAAAATGAGTTGAAGCAGGCTATAAATTTCATGGAAGATCTTAAGAGAATTCATAAAAGTGAAGTCATGAAGTTATTGTCAAATATTGATGAAAGTAATTCCGGACCATCAAAGGATATGCTAACAGAGCGACTACTTGTTAATTCGACTTATTTCACTGAGTATGAAATCCCTGGAATTCTCAGCTATACTTTAAACATCGATGCATTAAAGACCCCATTAAAACCTGTATCGATACAGGTACTTCCATCCGGCGGAAGTAATTCAAGAGAATCTTTTCCTTACCATTGCGCGGTCAACTTAGCAGAACACCTCGAAACAGAATTCGCAGAGTTTCCCGGAAACCATGTGGGCTATAACACAGTGCATCATAAAGAGTTTGCTGAGAGGTTGCACGATGTTATTGAGAATTAATCGGGAAACTATCAATGAGCAGTGTATAAACACAATAGCGCGAATAGATATTCATGGAGCTACAAGACAATTCGTAATTTAGGATTTTGTCTATATGTCTAAATTTATTTCAAAGCATCAGCAGAATATGGGGTCCCGCCACACGCCCATCAAGCTAACATTTTGAAGTGCCCCCAAAACGAAAATTTCATCTTTTCATAGGTGTCCATGAGGATTTAATTCATTTTTTTCGTTTTGGGGAACATTTAATTTCTTAAGTTGATGGCAATGTGGTGCTACCCCACATCCATCAACTTAAGGTATATTTTTATACAAAATGCGGTCTTTCCATATAGTTTTTTATTATCTTTTATA
>NZ_JBBBBL010000037.1:0-16026 GCF_037120585.1 Bacillus sp. CCNWLW194
GGAGATTCACTTGGTACGATATAATAATTTTTCCCTGCTTCTATGACGTTTCCTTCTATATCATAGATTAATGCAGTTTCTATACTTGGAGCTTTCACATTTTCAGTAAAAGTTTTAAACCACAGATTTAAGAAACCTGCTGTATTGCGCTGAGCTTCTCCTAAGCTTCGCTGCACAGCTGGGGTAACCATTTCTTGCCACAATTGTGCCTTACCACTATTATAATACTTAAATGTCTTATCATTAGTAATATTTTGGATTTCAGGTTTAGCTACTCGGGCTGCATAATCAATCCATTCTTCAGGTGTGGATAGGGAATTGTTATAGTTCCCTCCAGTATTGACTGCAAATTGATTTTGAATGGTTGTAACATAATTTTCAAAGTAGCTATGATATTTTATAGCTCTCGTATCAATTGCGGTAAAATTTGCTGCATGCATAGGTTGGGTAGCATCTGTAAAGTAATGCGTGGCTACTCCTAAATAATAGAAAGCTTTTTCATAGTCCTTATTTCGTAAATGTTCTCCAGATTCATAAAAATATTTCTTACCTTGTGTAAGAGCCGTTGGATTTGTTTCTCCTCTATAATTTTCTTTAGTATCAGGATCATAAAAATGTGATTTCCATCCTCCTTTAAAAACGCCGCCTATTCCTGTTCCACCATCGTTAAACTCTGCATTATAATCTGCATCATATAATCCTTTAGAAAATAGATCTTTATATTGTGGGTAATTTAAAAAGTCCACAGCCTGCTTATTTGCTTCAATATTAGATTCTGTTTTCATAATTTCAATAGCTTGTTTTGCAATCCATAAATGCGTACTTTTATCAGAATGATATGGAGCTTCTGCAGACCATCTTGCAGTAATAGGATCATTCTCATTTAAATCAATTTGATCGAGATGAGCATAACTACTTTGAGGACATGCTCCTAAAATAGTTAAAGTCACTCCAGCTATACATAGTGTTGATACGATTTTTTTCATTTTTTATTCCTTCCTAAATATAAAGATTCTTATGCGGATATTCATCTTAATAACGACAGTTAAATAGATCTAATAAAAGAGCGATTAGCAAAGGCTAACTGCTTAATTTCTCTCTTAAAGGAATACAACCACACATCGATTAAATTAAAAATTTTAATTTAACCTTAAACAATAATTTTCCTTCTCTACCTCTAGTTATATATAAAAGCGCGTCTTATTTAAATATGTTTTTTTATGTAATTTTACATATCCAAAAATAGGGAATCGAATAACCTTCCACTTATTATATTAATGAAAGACCATTGCAATTATGATATTTTAAGTTAATAATCTATATCCATCAACTTAAGAATTCAGAGTTATCATGAAATTAACTTTTTGTGGTTCTGGTGCAAAAACACACCAAAAGGTACATTTTTATTTTGAAGTGTCCCAAAAGTGTTTTTTGCACCTTTCGACGTGTATTCTTCAATAGTTTTTCGCATTCCCAAAAGGTGTACCTTTTGAAGCGTTTTTTTTAAGATGTTCATATGTAAACAGTAAAACTAAGTTTAGATATTTATATAATTTGTAAAACACGCCGTTGAATATCCAAATAAAAACCCAGTAATATCATGCATAGGTACTGATATTACTGGGCTCTATGAGTTTAACATTCTGTATGTTTTGTAAAATTCATTTTAAAATTTGTAATTACAAATTTGGAATAAGTTCATCAAACATGTTTCACTTCAAATAATATCAAAATTCCATTTTAGTTAAAATAAATAACACAAACCATAAATTTCATATTTAAATATATTTACATTATATTTCCAATAATTTAATATTCTTATATATTACTAAATATATTAATGGGAGGGAAATAAAATGAATTCAAGTTAATCATTCTTTCTCGAAAAAAACATTCTTAATTGTGAAGTAATTCATAATTTATCTATTTCAGAAAATTTATGGACTAATAAATAATTAGATTCCCAGAAACGAGGAAAAATATGTTCAAAAAATGGAGTATATTTATAATTACAGCTGTGTTATTGCTTTCTCAATTGAGTTGGTTACCTCAGCTACACATAAAAGCTGAAACACCTCCAAATTCTACTGCAATTCATAAATTAATGCCTAAATATTTAGTAACCAATTTTAATTTTGATATGAATGCATCAACTGTTACTGTTGATAAAAATAACTTTTATGTTGCTGGTAATTTTCGAACAGGAAAGGATCTAGTTGGAGTAAAGTGGGAAACTAAAGATAATTATAGTCATCCTGATTTAAAATACCCAACAAAACCTGATTTTAGCAACGTTAATCTCGAATATGATTATAAAATTGAAGGTTTTACGAACCTAATGGACAGTGGGTTAGCGCCCAGTTTAACAATTGAAACCAATAATGGTGAAGTTCATTATGTACGCCTTTGGAATTACGTTGTAAATCGTCCAGCGGAATCTTGGGAACTTGGTGCCACTAGAGATGTAGGTAAAGAGATTCGTTTTCCTGAAAATCGAAAAGAAGGAACTGCCAATGGGGAAACTGGACATATTAAAATAGATTTTAATAATTTATATGCTGGTTGGACGCCATATAGCTACAATACCGAACAAAGAAAATATACGCCCGACCCAAATTGGAAGAAGATACCTGTAAATGACATTAAATCAATTATGTGGTCTGTTGTTCCACAAGGATATCAGTCTTCTGAATCTGGCAAGAAATTAGGAAAGTCTGAAAAATTCAAACTTCATTTTAATAATTGGAAAGTATCAGGAAATACATACTTAATGGATGAACCTAAAAGTGCACCGAGTCATAACGTGAGGATGACTGACGATTATGATGATATATATAATCTAACTCCTGAAAGGGTTGTAAGTGATTATAAAAAATTAGGGTTTAGTAAGCTGGTCAATTTTTATATAGGTGCTTCTCATTATTATGACAAAATTTTGACGGATTCCGGCGTCGAAATGAATACAAATTATCCATTTAATCAAGGGTTTGAAGAGTGGTATAGGAATTACGCGAAACGTTTAAAAGAAAATAATTTGGATCTTATACAATCTATTTCAATGGAATCTGTAGATGCTCCAGAGTCGTGGTGGCAACGTACTTGGGATAATGTTCCTGGTACTACTGGTTGGACACCTACTCCTCATCTTTTAAGTTTTACGAATGAAGACGTAAAAGCTTTTTATAAAAAATATGTTTTAGGATTAGCTAAAATTTCAAGCGATGCTGGCATTACACCGATGGTCCAGTTAGGAGAACCTTGGTGGTGGCATAAAGAAGATATTGCAGGGAAGCCGCCTTGTTTTTATGATCGAGCTACAAAAGACCTATTTGAAAAAGAAAATGGATATCCTATGTATGAGTTTCACTCATCAACGGAAGACATGACTGGCCATGAAGATATGTTAGAGTGGTTAAGTAACAAAAATGGTGAATTTTCCTTACTGTTACGTGATACATTAAAAAATTCTTATTCTAATGCTAAATTTACTGTTTTATTCTTTACTCCTTCTGTAATTGATAAAGATCGTGTTCCACCGATGATGTCAATCGTCAATTTTCCTAAAAAACAGTGGAAATATCCAAATCTGGACTTCTTTATGATCGAGGACTACGATTACCTGATTGACGGACATATGGATAAGCACAAAGAAACATTAAAGTTTGCACAAGAAAATTTAGGTTATCCAAAAGAAAAGATTCATTATTTCTCAGGGTTTGTTTTAAATAAAGAGCAACAACATGTTTGGAAGAATATAAATGAGGCAATTAATGATGGCTTTAATCAAAAATTAGGCGAGGTATATATTTGGGCATATGCCCAAGTTATCCGAGATGGTTGGCACAGTCCAGGATTATTAAGTACCAATTATCCTGAGGGAAGCTATGGGAATCCAATCGACGTTACCCTAACTTCTACAAGCTCAGATAAAATAATATATACATTAGATGGAACAGAACCTACAGCTAGTCATGGTTCTACCTATACAGGTGCTATTCCTATTAAAGCTGATACAGTAGTAAAAGCGATTGGATTAAAAGATTCAAACATAGTAAATCGTGCTACACTGAACTATAAAATTACGAATTACGTTAACCTAAAGAATCTTACACCTGTTGATATTAATGAAAATAAAAACTCTATGGATTTTTATTTCAAACCGGATAAAACAGGGTTATACAGATTCTTTACTATGCCTTATAAAGGAAAAGAACAAGGATCAGGAAATGAATTAAAACTATATCAGGAAGAACAAAGACTTGCTTCCAACATGGATTCAGGTGGTCCATACGGTGCTCATTATGCAAAAATTGAATATAATTTACAAGCAGGAAAAACGTATGTTTTAAAACTATCTAATCCTTCTGGACAAAATGTTTTAAAAACAACATTAATGGCTGAAAGTGATTTTAATAGCACGAAACAAACAGCAGAAGCTGTAAACTGGGATCAAATAAAAGATCATAATCTTACATCTTTACATGATGTAGATTATTATAAGGTGAATCTTACTTCACTAAATGAACAAAAAATAAATCTTACAAATAATGTAGCAACAATTGAAAATACAAATGGTGAAGTCGTAAAAACGATGTTCCCTGGAAATGCTTCTAACAGTTTTAAACCTACAGCTGCGGGAACATATTATGTGAAGCTTTGGAACAATAAAGACTTTAATACGGACCCAGATTTAATGAATGCACTAAATCAATTAAATAAAACGACTGACACAAGTGCTATCTTAGAATTACAAAAGAATTTACAAAAAATGAAGTTCTATTTTGGTGATTTGACAGGCTTTTATAACTCTGATTTTTATATGTCACTGATAGCCTATAAAAAGGTACTAAATAAGTGGGATCCTGGTGTTGCGATTAGTGGAAAGCCGCTAGAAGAAGATGCACAAATTGATGATCGTATTCGATATTATGCCAAACGTGATGTAGATTTAGGTAAAGATGCTGAAGGAAGCATCTATGAAACATTATTTGATGGTGATTTAGCAATCTTACAAGCTATGCCGATACCAGGTGAATCAGCGCTAATGTTAGGTTTATCTAGAATTGGTAGCTCATTCTTACTTAAAGAAATACCTGTCCTGGGGAAATTAGGGAAACTGGCCTATGACAAAGAAAAAAAATCCTGGGTCTCTTCTGGCGGATTAGAATATACACAAGGTAGCGCAGAAGGTAATCGGATTAAGCATGTACTAGAACATACTAAACCAAATCCTAATAAGGATATACATTCAGTATTTAATGTTGATAAAACAAAAGTACTAGAATTACTTGATCAAGCTTGGTTAAAGAAAGGTGCTCCAGATCCAACGGATCCATCTGCATACATTATTCCTATGGGAAAAGTCGTAGGAACGGAAGGTGAAACAGCAATTAGATTAGTAGTAAAACGTGGAACAAATAAAGTAATTACAGCATATCCTGTAAAGCCATAATTTATAAAGTCATTCCCTAATGCCAATTAATACAAACATCATGTAAAAAAGGAGGTTTCTACAATAGAAACCTCCTTTTTGGTTCGAATTATACCTATATTAGTCGGTATCTGTCATACAAATTAACCATAACTTATTTTCTTTTCCATCAAAAATTATCCATGTACTATCCCAATGAACATCATAAAACCATCTTGTCCAACTATTGTCAGAATAGAATACATGTATATCTAAAAATCTATCTTGGAACAGACATTTACAAAATTCGCCCCCTAATCTTTTAGCTTCTTGAGGACTCCCCTTAAACTTAAGATATGCCCCACCTTTCATTATTTTTATCGCAAACTCACCATCAAGAATTAAAGAATTTATATCTTTTAGTTCCATGTTATTTTCAATTTTTCTAGAAATATTTAATTCTGGTATAGCATTTATAATATCAGTGGATGTTAGTAAGCTTTTTATATAGGTATTATATTTATCAGGGTCCCACCAAGGTAATTCTTGAAATACCTGATGGTTATTAACCTCAAAACAGGACACGATAACGTCCCCATTTGTATATAGATTTTTAAAGACATCCACAAATTCATTGATAATAGGCTCATTGATTGCTATCAGTTTAAGAGTATCTTCTTTCCACATGACCTATTCAGCTCCTTAATTTATCATTTTAAAAATTTGTATTCCTCTTATGGAATTATATCTAATATCGACGTACATTACGAATTGATTTGATAAGTAATAAAATACAGATTATTACCTAAAATTACAGTTATCTCGACTACATCCTATTTTAATGCTCCTCCGATTTTAACATTTTGTATCTTTTGTAAAACTCATTTATTGAATAAAAAAATCCCTTCACGATTTATGAAGGGGTAAGTATAGATTGAAAGGGTACTTCCATTTTAATATGTAAAAAGAAAAGACTTGTATTGATAAAATTAACCTTTTTGTTTTTACTGTTTTTAATTAAATATTAATAAACTATAAGGATAAAATTCATCCTATATAGAGTTTTTGTATTCTTCACTATATAGGATAAATCATAATTTTATGCAAAATTGCATAAAAATTATCTGTTACTCCTGCTATAATTTTGATTATAAACTGTTGCATCCAAGATTTTACAATCTTCTATATTTATTAATATAAAGACCCTAATTGCAGGAAAAAGGAAAGAATATTGGTGGTTCTTCCCTTTTTCCTTGTTTTTTTAACTGTCTAACGATTCATTCTATAGTCTAAAATATTTTTAGTAATGAAACCTGTTAAAATATAAAATTTTAGTTAGCAAACGAGAAATAAACACTTCATTATAATTTCTGCTATATTTAAAGAGCTTTTTTCTAATACAATAAGAAAAACAAAAAGAACTTGTAGAAATCACTACAAGTTCTTTTTGTTTTAAAGTAAAATTATCACGCTCTTTTTGAAGCTTTTCTCGGGTCTCGGAAGAATAAAAATATAAATGCTTACACAAAAACGGATTCTGCAAGCAAAACGAGAATTTGTACATTTCTAGTAAAAACGTTATAATAGCAACCTAAAATGAATCATTACCTGGAGTTATACATATGAATAAAACAGAACTTATCAAACAAGTTGCTGAACAAACATCCTTATCACAAAAAGATGCAACTGCATCTGTACAAGCTGTTCTGGATCAAATTACACAAGCCCTAGTAAAAGGCGACTCTGTACAATTAATTGGATTCGGTACATTTGAGGTACGTGAACGCTCTGCACGTACAGGACGTAATCCTCAAACAGGAGAAGAAATGTTCATTCCTGGGGGAAAAACACCTGCATTTAAAGCGGGGAAAAGCCTAAAAGTGGCAGTAAAATAGATTAACATACATGAAAAGAAGAGGGATTCAAATCTCTCTTCTTTTTCATATGAACCATTCCTTATTTCACTAAGTACTGTTGCAATTCGTTCATTAATAGTTTAATTCCCTCTGGGCTTAAAGTGATCTTCCCCTTTGCTAAAGAGACATTCCGATTCGATACTTCACCGGTTATGGCACAAGCACCACCAGCTTCATATTTTTTTAAGATAATTTCTCCCCATCTACATAAACCTCTAATGGTGACTTCTCTGTAATTTTTAATGTATCCCTTAACTCTTTTGGTATTACCACTCGTCCTAACTCGTCTACTTTTCTTGTTATACCTGTCGATTTCATTTGGCCTCTCCCTTTTATACCTTTATTTATAGCCCACACACGATACCCTATGTTTCTTTTATTGTAACAAATAACGCATTTATTGGGAGCACGGCAACGATTCCTTCTCTTTTGGGACACTCATGATTGTAATTTAATCGAAATATCACTTTAACACGCATTTTACAACAAATAAAAGGAATACATTCTGAAAGAAAATTAACCAAAATGTGTTCCTTTATACTAATACTTATTGAAACATAGTTATTTGAAGAAAAGCAAAGTGGAAAAAACATGGAGAGAGAACAATTCCAAATTCTTATGCAACAACTTAATCCAGGGGATACACTTATTGTTTATAAATTAGATCGTTTAGGTAGAAATCTTTCTGATATGATCCGTACTCATGAAAAACTAATCAAAAACGATATTGGAGTTATTGCTATTAATGATAACATTGATACGCGGAAGAAAGATGACATGACGACAAAAGTCATGGTTACAATCTTATCTTTATTTGCTGATATTGAATGGAACTATATACTGGAGCGAACGCAGGCTGGGCGTATGAAGTATGTAGAAAACGGCGGGAAATTAGGAAGAACTTCTAAAATAAATAAGTCTAAAACTGATTTGATACTTGAATTACTTAATCAAGGAAAAACGAAACAGGAAATTGCTGATTTTTTAAATGTCGACAGAACAACTATTTATCGCAAATTAAAACGAAATGGTTATTAGAACCTGTATTGGTGATAAGTACCATCTATCTTTCTATAAAAAATATTTATTTCTAGAAAAAGTGCATGATTTACCTAAAGGCTTTATTCTAACAAAAGGAGCTAAACTGATATCTTAGCTCCTTATATTTGAAAATTATTTAATTATGAATGATACGATTGCTAAAATAATACACAAAATCCCGCTTAATAATTGTCCGATTCCAGAACCTTGTCCATTAATCACCCAGTTAAAAAGATTTTTTCTTGTTTGAGTTTTCCCTACGAATGCATCATATTTTTTCATTTTATATACACCTGATAAGATTAATACAACTCCAATAATGATAAGTACTACTTTTAAACCCATTCTATTTACCTCCACTTATTATGTATATCTTGAATTTTTACACTCTCCGTTGTAATTGCTCCATCTTCCCTTATCAGTAAGACAAGAATCTTAATAGAAGGATGTTTAATTATGTTAGCTAATAAATTTTATAAATCTATATTTTTTATTCAGTCTCAAAAAATCGAATTGGCAAGCAATAATAGGGAGTATACCTAAAAAAACTAAAACGGATCATAACATGGAAAATAAACTCAGTCCATGGCATGACCCATTTTTATACTTATAGGCTAACTCTTTAAACTATCATCATGTTATTACATTTTATGTCCCCATTGGTCAAAGTGATAATCTTTACCGTCAATTTTAAACCAACCGTCTGCATAAAGAGAACCATCTTCTCTAGCACAATACCAAAGGTATCCGTATGCAAGAGGCCAAGGTCTATATCCTCCACCAACTTGGAACCATCCTGTTTTAGCTGCCCCATTCTCATCGAAGTAATAATATTTATTATCGATAGTTTGCCAGCCCGTTTGTGCTACGCCATTATTGTCAAAGTGGTATAGCTTACCATCGATTTTTTCAAACCCTGCTCGGTTAACTGATCCGTCTTCATGGAAATAATATCTTTTTCCATCAATGTTTTCATGAGCATTGAACGTATAATTGCGGCCATTTGTGAAGTAGTATCTTTTACCGTCTATCATTTTCCAACCGGTATAGAAAGGTCCATCTTCTAAACTATAATATTCCACTATTTTCTCTCTTTTGTTGATACCTGTTTTAAAAATTGAACCGTCGTTATTAAATGTTAATGTTTTGTTGTCAAACGGAACATTAACAACGCTGTTTATAACTTCTCCCTTTAGATTAGAAACTCTCTCAATCACACCTTTATCGGAAAAGTGAAGGATAGCATCTTGATCTTCAAGACGTATTTCCTTTTTATTTATATTGTAATTTTGGAAATAATAAATTTTACCATCTATATCTTTCAATCCTTCTTTAACGAATGCACCAGAAGCATCGGAATAGTTCTCTCCTCTCCAGGTTGATCGTTGTAAAACACCGTCATCATTAAAGTGGTAGTACTTATCCTCAATCTGTGAAGCACTCCCACCTCCCGTAACCATGTAGCCATAAGGCGATGAGAAATAATAAGTCTTATCCTTAATTTCTTGCCAACCTGTCATGAGAACTCCATCAGCATCTGCAAAGGAATACCCATTATCTCGATTTACCCAACTGTTCTTTATCACATTTCCAGAGGAATCTTTTGCACGATATTTAGTAGGGTCCTTTTCATCAGTTACAATCTCTATTTTGTCATACTTCTGTCTCTCATTTTCTTTACCCGGATACCACTCTATTAACCAATTGTTAATTTCATTGTTGCTTTTTGTAAAACGAAGTTCAGAACTGAAACTCCAATCAGAACCGAATTGTTGGGTGTAAGAATTCCCGGACAAACGTACACCATTTTTATTTATTAAATGGAATTGGAATTGACCGTTGTGATTATTTCCTGTCTGAACGAGTTCAAATACTTCATCGTCACCAATTAAATCGGAGTATCGAAGAGCTTTTTCTTCTTTTCCTGAAAGGTATTTTGAACCTGTTTTTACGATTACTTTATTCGTTCCTTTTTTATAAGGGATAATTTGATAAGGTTTACCATGATTTAGGTTAGTGAATTCTATATCAATAGATGTTTCTAGGACATTAGTATGCTCCGCCAATACATCAGATAATCGATCATAAAAATCTGCACGAGCTTTAGGGTCATTATTAACATAGTTATCAAGGACATCTTTAGATACTGGCTTTGAAGTCAATGTTATCAATCGTTTTTGCTCAGCTGATAATTTATTTGCTATCTGATCAAATAGATAATCTGAATTTCTAGCAATCACCGTCCAATCGCCAAAGGAGTCGCCGGAATATTTTTTGTAAAGTGGACCAAGAAATCTTGGGTTTTTACCAGATGCTTTTTCTACAAATGCATGTTGGCCTTGATTTATCACAACTCCGGTCTTTCCTTCGTCTAATTGTGCTTGTGTAATGTAAAGAAGATCGTGTTCTGAGACATTTACTCCATTAGGGTTTAGATCTATAATTGCACCTGCTTCAGTAATTTTAAGCTGTTGCCCAGATTTTAGTTGATGAATTTCAATTCTTCCATTTGGATAGCGTACTTTAACTGGTTTAAGAAAATTCAAATCACCTTGTGTATGATACATAGAAATATTAAATTCCCCAGATGTAAAAGTAGGAGCCTGGTAAGTTTCGTTTTCTGCATATACATCAATGTGAGTGCCTGGATTTGGATTCTCTGGGCTTATTCCAAGTGCTTCATAAGTGTTTGCTACAGCACCTAATACAGTAATACCTATATCTACTACCGCACCTATCCCTGCACTAGCCTTATTTTCTCCAACAGGAGCCATAGAAAAAAGAATACCTAATGCTGCTGTAGCAGGGATTACTTTCTTTCCAATTCCTACAGGGAGGATTTTTTTTACCCTTTTTGTTGCTTTTCCATTCATAATGTCATTCCTCGCTTTTTATTTGTTTTCTATCTACTTACTTCATCCGAATTTCATGTTCGGGAGTTCATTTTAATTTAAATACCTTTCAACTTCCTTTCATAAATGTTACAAAAGTCTTTCATAGCCCTATTTTTTTCTGATGTAATAGGAAGAGTAAACCAAAATTCACATCCCTGTTTACCATCTGGACGGTTCCGAACACCAATTTCTCCTTTATGCATTTCCACTAGTGATTTTGCAATGGCGAGTCCAAGTCCAGATCCTCCAGATTGTGAACTTCTTGATGGATCTGTTCTGAAAAAGCGTTCAAATATACGTAATTGTTCATCGTAAGAAATTCCATTCCCCTCATCACGCAAAGTGAATATAATTTGCTGTTTCTGTTTATTTTTCTCTACAATTAACTCAATTGTGCCAAATGTAGGAGAATGTCGAATCGCATTATGTAACAAATTATTGATAACTCGTGCTATTTTACATGGCATAATCCAAAGTTTTGATAATGTATCTGAAACACGTAATTGTAAATCAATCTCTTTATCTTTCAATAAGATAGCATGTGAATCTATTACTTTTAATAAAATATGATCCATATGTGTATAACTTGGATAAAAATCTTCTTGTCCAAGGTCTAGCTTAGAAAGCTCAAATAAATCATTAATTAATCCACTTAATCGTTGTATTTCGTTTAGAATTGTTGTTAGATACTGATTTTTTGTATCAGCATCTTCAATTAAACCGTCCTGTAATGCTTCTATCATCAATTGTATGCTAGCAAGAGGAGTTCGTAGGTCATGTGAAATATTCGTAATCAGCTCAGTACGTTCTTTTTCTCCTTTTTCTAACTTAGTAAAGCTTTCTTCTAATTTTTTTGCCATTTCTTGAAAAGCTGTGGCCAATTCTTTAAACTCTTCAGGTTCTTTCCCTATTATGTACATCGTTTCAAAATCTCTATCACTAAATTGTTTGGTTAATGCAATCAAATTTTGAATCGATTTCATAATAGGACGTGTCATTAGCCAGTAAATAATCGTTGAAATAATGAGTGCTACAATCACGATTACTATAAATAACCGTGTCTGTTCTGGTCTAAGTAACATTTGTCTTTCGCTATACCAGATAGAGATTAACATGATATCCGTACTTAATAAATTCATCAATAATAATTGAATCCTTAACTTCATATTTTATTTCCTCCATCTGGCTCAAAGCAATAACCTATGCCCCAAACTGTATGAATCCAACGATTCTTTGTTGTATGTTTTTCTAATTTTTCACGTAGGCGACTTACTGAAACTGTTACTGCATTTGTGCACCCTTCATACTCAAAATCCCAAATTTTTTCAAGAAGTTGAGATCTTGAAAATACTTGTTTTGGATGTTTTGCCATAGTATGAAGTACCTCAAATTCTTTCAGTGTTAACTCAATTTCATGTCCACAAACAAATACCTGTCTTTTGGTTGGGTGAATCTCTAAATCTAGGAATCTTATTATTTCTGATGCTGGTTCTTGTATTTGTATTGTTGCTTGATTGCCTCTTCTTAATACAATTTGTACCCTTAATACTAATTCACGAGGTGAAAACGGCTTTGTTACATAATCATCCGCACCTATTGTTAATCCCAAAATTCGATTTCTTTCCTCTACCCTAGCAGTCAAAATTATAATAGGAACATTAGAGTGTTGGCGAATTTCCTCACATAGTTCCCATCCATCTTTTTTGGGCATCATCAAATCTAAAATAATGAGATCTGGTTGATATTGCTGAAATAAATTCCAACCTTCTTCTCCGTTTACAGCGGTGAATACTTCATATCCTTCTCTTTCTAAGTACCGTTTGCATATTTCACGAATATTATCTTCATCTTCTATAATTGCAATTCTTGTTTTCATACATAAAATCTTCTCTGTTCCTTTATCAATAATAAAAGAAATCTTTTTTCTGATTTACTTATAATATTGTGATTTTTTCTAATTGTTAGTATTTTTGTTTTACCAACGATATATATAATTTATATTCGTGAGTTTATCTTAGTTTATATATCTTGCATATTTCTTTCGAAAATGTGACAAAATTATTACTTCCTATAGACAAATGTGGCGCATATTTTATTTAAAGAAAGGCGATTTGATGGAAGAATGGCGCACAAACAATACAGAGTACAACAATGCGAGTGCAATAATCAAAAGCTTTGCGAGATTCTACAAACTGTTCAAAAACAAATCCGTCAATTTTTCCTATGATTCAACAGAAAGGATAGCGTATTTTTTTCATTTTAGGGGATATTTTGTTTTGTTAGCTTGATAGCGATGTGGCGGTACCCCACATCCATCAACCTAAGACGTTGAATAATCTCTAAAACGAAAAAAATCGTTTGGGATGTTTATGTTTTATAATCACTAGATATAAAACATAAATTTTCAAGAGGATTATTAACAATTTGCAAATTGCTTTGCTATATCTGTTGCATCTTCTTTTATCATATGCATAGCTTCTATTCCAAAAATAATGGATGTAGCTGTGCGAAAGGATTTCAATCCTAACATCGAACGAAATCGCTTTTTAATAAACCGATGACCTTGTTCCACTATGTTATTGAGATATTTCACTTACCTTAGTTGGATGCTTAGATACATCACGATAGCTTAAAGAAAAACGACAGTTGTAGCCCATAGCTAACAAAATAATATCTTTCTTAAACTGTTTCCCTTTAAAATATCGTATTTGTGATTCCCCTTACTCTTTTTTTCTAGACTGTAGTCCCATTTAGAAAACTTTACAACAGAACCAATTTTATAACGCACTTAAAATAGAAAAAAGGAACCCGTTACGGATTCCTTTTTTCTTTACAAACCTTTTTCAATTACCAAGTAAAATCAAATCATTTTTTCATTAAATTTTATTACTTTATTTAAGTCTACCATAACCTGCAAAGTGCTGTTGATTATAAGGACTGTTTAAATTAGAGTATTCAATACCTTTATCACCAGCATGGATCATTCTTCCATCTCCAACAACAATACCAATATGGGAGATACCATTTTTATATGTATTCTTAAAGAACACTAAGTCTCCTGGTTGCGGATTGCTAATTTTTTGAGCAGAGTTATAGAAACCTGCAGCATCTTGTCTACCTACTTTATATACATAGGAAATAAATCCGCTGCAATCAAATCCACTTGGAGTTGCTCCACCCCATACATAAGGTACACCAAGATATTTCTTTGCTTCAGCTACATATTTGTTAACAGATATCCAATGTCCATTTTCATCAAATGATTCTTGTTGGCCACCAATGGTAACTTGACCTGTTACCATTGCGCCCCCTTGATTGGCATCTAAGTAATACCATTGATCATTTTCTTGGAACCAACCTGTTTTCATTGAACCATCCGTACTTCCATCTAGATAATACCATTTACCATTATCCTTTACCCAACCTGTTTTCATCACACCAATTTTATTTGGGTCTGAATCTGTATCTAAATAATAGTATTTCCCTTCTACGTTTACCCAGCCTGTTTTCATAGATCCACCATTATTAGCATCTAGGTAGTACCATCTATCATTATCTTTCAGCCAACCTGTTTTCATCACACCAATTTTATTTGGGTCTGAATCCGTATCTAAATAATAGTATTTTCCTTCTACGTTTATCCAGCCTGTTTTCATAGATCCACCGTTATTGGCATCTAGGTAGTACCATCTATCATTATCTTTCAGCCAACCTGTCTTCATCACACCAATTTTATTTGGGTCTGAATCTGTATCTAAATAATAGTATTTTCCTTCTACGTTTACCCAGCCTGTTTTCATAGACCCACCGTTATTAGCATCTAGGTAGTACCATCTATCATTATCTTTCAGCCAGCCTGTTTTTTTTACACCATTTTCAAAGTAGAACCATGTTCCATTTCCATCTTTTACCCAACCACTCTGTTCAGTAGCTTGCATATTTTGAGCTGTTTCGGCTGAACTTACAATTGGTTGAATGCTCAAGCCAAGAGTTGTCGCTAATGTAAGTGCTGCAATTTGTTTTTTCATAATTTTAATAACCTCCTAGATTTATAAATGGATATATTAATGAACTAGTTTTTAGGTAATACATATATTTTAACTGTTTGTCTTCCCCAATTACTTGATTCCTGTTTTGAAGGAATAAATACATCTATTTTATTACCTTTAATAGCGCCACCAGTATCTCTAGCTTCAGCTATTCCATAACCCTCGACGTAAACTTTTGATCCAAGAGGAATAACTGACGGATCTACTGCAATAACTTTCAAGTTAGGATTAGCAGTTAAATCATCTCCCATTTTTGTATATACATGTTGTCCAGGCTTATAACCATTTTCTGCTGGATCATTTGTATATGCTGTTGCCGTTACTGTTAATTCACGAGAATTTATCCATTGACCATTATCCTTGAAATAATTCATTTTTCCATCCATTCTATTCCATCCTGTTACCATTGCTCCACCGTTATTAGCATCTAAGTAATACCATTGATCATTTTCTTGGAACCAACCTGTTTTCATTGAACCATCTGCACTTCCATCCAGATAGTACCATTTATCATTATCCCTTACCCAACCCGTTTTCATCACACCAATTTTATTTGGGTCTGAATCCGTATCTAAATAATAGTACTTTCCTTCTACGTTTACCCAACCTGTTTTCATAGATCCACCGTTATTGGCATCCAGGTAGTACCATCTATCATTATCTTTCAGCCAACCTGTCTTCATCACACCAATTTTATTTGGGTCTGAATCTGTATC
>NZ_JBBBBL010000037.1:16126-17231 GCF_037120585.1 Bacillus sp. CCNWLW194
CCATTTCCATCTTTTACCCAACCACTCTGTTCAGTAGCTTGCATATTTTGAGCTGTTTCGGCTGAACTTACAATTGGCTGAATGCTCAAGCCGAGAGTCGTTGCTAATGTAAGTGCTGCAATTTGTTTTTTCATAATTTTAATAACCCCCTATAGATATTTTTTCAGAGATCTACTATAAAAAAAAGTTATGATATATTTATGTAATTTAACATTTATAGTAGATTCATATAATAAAGTGAATAAAACGCTTATTATATTATTAATTTTGTTTTTAAAATCTGTAGAAATCACCCCATTTATATGTAATAGCTTAACTTCAATACATGAATTCCAAGTTTAAGAATGCTTGTAAACGTAGTATAAAATTAATAGATTTAAAAAATTTCTACAGATAAATATAAATCAATTGATTATTATGTATTTCCCTTGTAATGTAAACGATTACGCTGCAGTTTTTTATAAACAATAATTGCAACTATATTGATGTTACGCTATATTGAATGTTAAAAAATATTCATTTAAGAATAAATTGTTAAATTGCAGGAGAGAAAATGGATTTGTCTTATATAAATTTTCAGATAAGCATAATGAAAGGTTAAAAGTCATGTCAGAGAAGTATAAGCAATTTAGTAAATAAAAAAGGAGAGGCTATTACAGCTCTCTTCAATGAATTGTATTTCAAAGTAACATGTGTTTAAGCGCATAGATTTCAAAAGAGAGAAAGAATCCCTTGTTGAAGATTTTGGTTTTATTTATTAATAATTACGGTACGTGAAATTATCTGCAGTATGATGAAAAGCCCTCATAGATCTTACACCTATGAGAGCTACCTAAGGGTATTTAGACTTTCGACTTCATACTATTTGTTATTGTCACTAATGACGGTAAAATTGACACATACTCCATTCTGTCATAACCAAAGATAAATCCTCTCTTTTTTACACATATGTTAGTATCATAAATTACTTTTTCATTTAGAATGTTCTTATTACTAGTTTGTTTTTCGTATAAATGTACCCTATTTATCCTCCCTCTTTTACGCTTCTCTATATTTGTATCCTATACAATAAAAATTTCTTTTTTCTTATCCATTTCTTACAATT
>NZ_JBBBBL010000038.1:0-14833 GCF_037120585.1 Bacillus sp. CCNWLW194
CGGAAGTTAAGCTCTCTAGCGCCGATGGTAGTTGGGACCTTGTCCCTGTGAGAGTAGGACGTCGCCAAGCAACTAAAAACACAAGTCTTTTGACTTGTGTTTTTTTATTTCCCATGAAATAGGCTCGGTTCTGCTAGTAAAAAAGCCGAAATATAGTAAGGGATTTTTTGAGCAGAAATATTAAGGAATTGATAAATAAATGGGTAATCTTCAGAACCATAGCTTCCAAGTAAATCATACCACCAATCTGTTTCGTATCTAGAAATCATACTTAAATTGTAGAGCAATAAATAATGAACAAGAAGTTCGGGTAATACAGGTTTAGGATTTCTAGGGTCAGTTGTAAGTGGTAAGTAATAAGTATCAGCAAGATATTCGTAGTATAAGGGCGTACTATATATAGGATTCCACGATTGGATAGGAGCTGTAAAAAGCAAATTCGATTCGCTCGTTTTCCCAGGGACATGTTGCATGGATAAATGCTTACAAGTTGATTCAATGTAACGTGAAAATCTTTCTGTAGTCATATGGAGTCGATCTAGTATGTTAACTGAAAAGGAAAGCTCATTTGTATGTGTTGAATCAATTTTATATAAAGTGGCACCTCTTTGACTATAGCGAAATAAGTTTTGTAATTCAGGAATATTCCCCATTAAATCCAACATGTTAAACTTCTCTGATTCTAAGTGTTTCATGTGAAACAGCTGTTCTGCAACATGAGTAAATAATCCATTTTTTTGTACCTTCACCTCATCTTCTAAAAATTGATATCCTTGTTTTTTTCGTTTACGGGTCGTAACACCATGAGCTAAAACAGTAGTGGATTCTGGATAGTTAGGATCAATGGTTAGTAAACAGGCTTTAAAAAGTTGGCTCATTCCATAAAACAATAACATTGGTTGAATTGAAAAGGGTGATACCTTATATAATTCATAATAATTTTTTCCATGTTCTAAGTAATAAATAAAGGGATAACAATTTTCAAAACTTTTTTTTTCAGCATCTTGTATGGAGGATTTTTCATAACAACGGGCAAGATAACGTTGTACATTTTGAGATGAAAAGAAGAAACTTAATTGCTGCCAAGTACAATGTGTTTGATGCATATATTACGCTCCTTTTATTGTCTAAAAATTCTAACATATATATACGTCCTTGACAGTATTTTAACCAATTGATAAGCTACTAATAATAATTTCTGGTATCATGGGGGGAACAATTATGTGGGAATCTAAATTTGTTAAAGAAGGTTTGACTTTTGATGACGTATTACTTGTACCAGCAAAGTCAGATGTACTACCAAGAGAAGTAAGTGTTAAAACAGTTTTATCTGAAAGCTTACAGTTAAACATCCCGTTAATTAGTGCAGGAATGGATACAGTAACAGAAGCTGATATGGCTATTGCAATGGCTCGTCAAGGCGGTTTAGGAATTATTCATAAAAACATGTCTATTGAACAACAAGCAGAGCAAGTTGATAAAGTAAAACGTTCTGAAAGTGGTGTTATTTCAGATCCTTTCTTTTTAACTCCAGAACATCAAGTGTATGATGCAGAGCATCTTATGGGAAAATACCGTATCTCAGGTGTACCGGTTGTAAATAATTTAGATGAGCGAAAGTTAGTTGGTATTATTACAAACCGTGATATGCGTTTTATCCAAGACTACTCAATCAAAATTTCCGACGTAATGACAAAAGAACAGCTAATTACAGCTCCAGTTGGTACAACGCTAGAAGAAGCTGAAAAGATCCTACAAAAGTATAAAATTGAAAAACTCCCTCTTGTTGATAACAACGGTGTATTACAAGGGCTTATTACAATAAAAGATATTGAAAAGGTAATTGAATTCCCAAATTCTGCGAAGGATAAGCAAGGGCGCTTATTAGTCGGGGCAGCGGTTGGTGTAACGGCTGATGCTATGACTCGTATCGATGCATTAGTAAAAGCTAGCGTAGATGCAATCGTACTTGATACAGCTCATGGACATTCTCAAGGTGTTATTGATAAAGTAAAAGAAGTTCGTGCAAAATATCCGTCACTAAATATTATCGCTGGAAACGTTGCTACTGCTGAAGCAACAAAAGCATTAATTGAAGCAGGTGCAAACGTAGTTAAAGTTGGTATTGGACCAGGCTCTATTTGTACAACACGTGTTGTAGCTGGCGTTGGTGTACCACAATTAACAGCGGTTTATGATTGTGCAACAGAAGCTCGTAAACACGGTATCCCAGTCATTGCCGATGGTGGTATTAAGTACTCTGGTGATATGGTTAAAGCTTTAGCAGCAGGAGCACATGTTGTTATGCTAGGTAGCATGTTTGCTGGTGTTGCTGAAAGCCCTGGTGACACTGAAATTTACCAAGGTCGCCAATTTAAAGTATATCGTGGTATGGGTTCTGTTGGTGCGATGGAAAAAGGAAGTAAAGATCGTTACTTCCAAGAAGGAAATAAAAAACTTGTTCCAGAAGGTATTGAAGGACGAGTACCATATAAAGGACCTTTAGCAGATACAGTTCACCAATTAGTTGGTGGATTACGTGCAGGTATGGGCTATTGCGGAGCACAGAATTTAGAGTTCTTACGCGAGAATGCACAATTTATTCGCATGTCAGGTGCTGGTTTACTTGAAAGCCATCCTCATCACGTACAAATTACAAAAGAGGCTCCAAACTACTCATTATAATGTCTTATATACAAATAGACGGAGATTTGATATCTCTGTCTATTTTTTTTTGATTATGTTAGAATAACGGTTATGTGAGTACATAGATATTGGGGGTAGCAAAAGTGAAAAGTATGTTTTGCAAAAGATTCATTGCGCTAGTAACAATGCTTACACTAGCTTGTAGTATGTTGTTACCATATAGCAATGCGTCAGCAGAAACAGGATCTGCTTTAAACATTGAAGCAGGTGCAGCAATTTTAGTTGAAGCGAATTCTGGTAAGATTTTATATCAAAAGAATGCAGATGAATTATTATCAATTGCTAGTATGACAAAAATGATGAGTGAATATTTAGTTCATGAAGCAGTGGATAAAGGAAAACTTAAGTGGGATCAAAAAATCAAGGTTTCTGAATATGCATATAAAGTTTCACAAGATGCTTCATTATCAAATGTTGCATTAGAAAATGGTGGCACTTATACAGTAAAAGAGTTATATGAGGCGATGGCAATCTTTTCTGCAAATGGTGCAACAATTGCATTAGCGGAAGCAATTGCGGATAAAGAAGTAAACTTCGTAAAAATGATGAATGATAAGGCGAAAGAACTAGGATTGAAAAATTATAAATTTGTCAATTCTACAGGTTTAACGAACAAAGATTTAAAAGGAATGCATCCTGAAGGTACACAACCGGATGAAGAAAATAAAATGTCTGCGAAGGATGTTGCAACTTTAGCACAATATCTACTTAAAGATTATCCTAAAGTATTAGATACAGCAAAAACTCCGATGAAAGTTTTCCGTCCTGAAAAAGAGAAATTTCAAATGTTGAACTGGAACTGGATGTTAAAAGGTTTATCTAAGGCATATGATGGTGTAGATGGCCTGAAAACAGGATCAACTCCAGAGGCAGGAGATTGTTTCACTGGTACGGTTGAAAGAAATGGAATGCGTTTTATTTCTGTAGTCATTAAAACAAATTCTCGTCAAGCACGTTTCGATGAGACAAAGAAGCTATATGATTATGGATTTGATAACTTTGAAATGAAGAAAGTGTATAAAAAAGGTTCTTCGGTAAAAGGACATGAAACAGTACGAGTAGAAAATGCAAAAGATAAAGATGTAGCAGTTCAAACAAAACAAGCTGTTTCACTTCCAATGCCAAAGGGAAGTAAAGATGTTTATAAAACAGAATTAAAAGAAGCAAGTAAGGGACAAGAAGCACCTATTAAAAAGGGAGCTGCACTTGGCCAGATGGTAATTACACTAAAAGATACGAATGATCCTGGATTTTTATCTGGTAAGTCATTACAAATAGATCTTGTAACAACATCTGCAGTAGAAGAAGCGAATTGGTTTACTCGTTCTATGCGCGGAATCGGTTCTTTCTTTAGTGGTATATGGAATAGTGCTGTTGATACAGTAAAAGGTTGGTTTTAAAAGCTCCTCATTGTAGGGGCTTTTTCTTATTCCTATTTTTCATACCGACTTTATGAAAAAGTAGTAGACAAGCATCTGATGGTTAGTGGTAGAATGTAAGAGTATTCTTAATTTTCGCCTTTAACGGGGAAAAGCAATTCACCTAGGGGGGTTTTTGTAACATGACAAATGTAACAGGGACAGAACGTGTAAAACGTGGAATGGCAGAAATGCAAAAAGGCGGCGTTATTATGGACGTAATTAACGCTGAACAAGCAAAAATTGCAGAAGAGGCAGGCGCAGTTGCCGTTATGGCATTAGAGCGTGTACCAGCAGATATTCGTGCAGCAGGTGGCGTTTCTCGTATGGCAGACCCAACGATCGTTGAAGAAGTTATGGGTGCTGTGTCAATTCCGGTTATGGCAAAATGCCGTATCGGTCACCTTGTAGAAGCACGTGTATTAGAATCATTAGGGGTAGACTATATCGATGAGAGTGAAGTATTAACTCCTGCCGATGAAGTATACCATTTAAATAAACGTGATTACACAGTTCCGTTTGTATGTGGTTGCCGTGATATCGGAGAAGCTGCACGTCGTATTGCAGAAGGTGCATCTATGCTTCGTACAAAAGGTGAACCAGGAACAGGAAACATTGTAGAGGCAGTGCGTCATATGCGCCAAGTCAATGCAGAAATCCGTCAAGTTGCAAGTCTACGTGAAGATGAGTTAATGACATATGCAAAAAATACTGGTGCTCCTTATGAAGTACTACTTGAAATTAAACGCCTTGGTCGTTTGCCAGTTGTAAACTTTGCAGCAGGTGGTGTAGCAACACCAGCAGATGCAGCGTTAATGATGCAACTTGGTGCGGATGGTGTATTTGTTGGATCTGGTATCTTCAAATCAGAGAACCCAGAGAAATTTGCACGTGCGATCGTTGAAGCGACGACTCATTATGAGGATTACGAACTAATTGCAAGCCTTTCTAAAGGATTAGGTAATGCGATGAAAGGTATCGAAATTTCAACGTTATTACCAGAACAACGCATGCAAGAGCGCGGATGGTAATTGAAGGAGAACTTTAAAATGGTGAAAATCGGTGTACTAGGTCTTCAAGGTGCAGTTCGTGAGCATGTAAAATCAGTTGAAGCAAGTGGTGCAGAAGCTGTTGTTGTAAAGCGTATAGAGCAACTTGAAGAGATTGATGGTCTTATTTTACCAGGCGGTGAAAGTACAACAATGCGCCGTCTTATTGATAAGTATGCTTTCATGGAACCACTTCGTACATTCGCGAAGTCTGGTAAACCAATGTTTGGTACATGTGCAGGAATGATTCTTCTTGCAAAAACACTTATTGGCTATGAAGAAGCACATATTGGTGCTATGGATATTACAGTTGAGCGCAATGCGTTCGGGCGTCAAAAAGATAGCTTCGAAGCTGCACTTTCTATTAAAGGTGTGGGAGAAGATTTTGTTGGCGTATTTATTCGTGCCCCATATGTTGTAGATGTAGCAGATGATGTCGAAGTGCTTTCTACGCACGGCGACCGAATGGTAGCGGTAAAACAAAAACAGTTTTTAGCTGCTTCATTCCATCCGGAATTAACGGATGATCATCGTGTAACAGCATACTTTGTAGAAATGGTAAAAGAAGCGAAAATGAAAAAAGTTGTATAAGTAACTTGCAACTTGTATAAGATTATAGTAAATTGATGGTAACAATTTTATAAAATAAGCGTGTTGATAGGAAGTAGTAACAAATGTGGTTTCTTATAGAGAGTCGATGGTTGGTGGAAATCGATAGAAACAGTTTGTGAATCCATCCTGGAATGGAATGTGGAATATCTTTATGATTAGTAAACGTTCCCGGTGAAGAGCCGTTATTTCTACTTGAGAGGAAGGCGGTAATGCTTTCAACTAGGGTGGCAACGCGGGTTAACTCCCGTCCCTTTATATAGGGACGGGAGTTTTTTGTGTTTTATAAAATAAAAGGAGGAGTATATAATGCTTGATATTAAATTTTTACGTACAAATTTTGAAGAAGTAAAAGCAAAGTTACAACATAGAGGCGAAGATTTAACTGATTTTGGTCGCTTTGAAGAGTTAGATACAAGAAGAAGAGAACTACTTGTTCAAACAGAGGAACTAAAAAGTAAACGCAATGAAGTATCTCAACAAATCTCTGTATTGAAGCGCGAAAAGAAAGATGCGGAAGCTCTAATTCTAGAAATGCGTGAAGTTGGAGAAAAAGTAAAAGATCTTGATAATGAACTTCGTACAGTTGAAGAAGATTTAGAAAGATTAATGTTATCTATTCCAAATATCCCTCATGAATCTGCTCCAGTTGGTGAGACAGAGGATGATAATGTAGTAGCGCGTACTTGGGGAGATGTGAAGGAATTTGCTTTTGAACCAAAACCACATTGGGATCTTGCTACAGATTTAGGAATTCTAGACTTTGAACGTGCTGGGAAAGTAACGGGAAGCCGTTTCGTATTCTATAAAGGTGCTGGCGCAAGGTTAGAGCGTGCTTTAATTAGCTTTATGCTTGATCTTCATACTGATGAGCATGGATACGAAGAAGTATTACCTCCGTATATGGTAAACCGTGCAAGTATGACAGGAACTGGACAACTTCCAAAGTTTGAAGAAGATGCATTCCGTATTGAAAGTGAAGATTACTTCTTAATTCCAACAGCTGAAGTACCTGTAACGAATATGCACCGTGATGAAATCTTAAATAAAGAGCAATTGCCTATAAGATATGCTGCATTTAGCTCTTGTTTCCGTTCTGAAGCAGGTTCAGCTGGTCGTGATACACGTGGTTTAATTCGTCAGCATCAGTTCAATAAAGTAGAGCTTGTAAAGTTCGTGAAACCAGAAGATTCTTATGAAGAGTTAGAAAAACTAACAAATGATGCAGAACGCGTGTTACAATTGTTAGAGTTGCCATATCGCGTTATGAGCATGTGCACAGGCGATTTAGGATTTACAGCAGCGAAGAAATACGATATCGAAGTATGGATTCCAAGCTATGGCACATATCGTGAAATTTCTTCTTGTAGTAATTTTGAGGCTTTCCAAGCGAGACGTGCAAATATCCGTTTCCGTCGTGAACCAAACGGAAAACCAGAACATGTTCATACATTAAATGGATCTGGTCTTGCAATTGGACGTACGGTGGCAGCTATTTTAGAGAATTACCAACAAGAAGATGGTACAATTATAATTCCAGAAGTTCTTCGCCCTTATATGGGAGGAAAAACAGTTATTAAGTAAATTTATAAACATTCATCGGTATGAGTGATTGGTAATTATGAGCGTTGTCAGTACTATAATGTAGGAGAGGGAAAGTAAAATTTTCCTTTCCTCATAATTTATTTTAGTAGGGTTGACTAACTGTTTTTCTTTTGATATTATATTTGATGTCAATATGGAGGTATACCCAAGTCTGGCTGAAGGGATCGGTCTTGAAAACCGACAGGCGGCGAGAGTCGCGCGGGGGTTCGAATCCCTCTACCTCCTCCAGATATAATTGACAACAGCGCATATAAGTGGAGATTGGAGAACTCGTTACCAACACGTAACGAGTTTTTATTTTAAAACCAATCATAAAGTATGGTGTAAGGCGATTTTGTCCTTATTACACACTCATATTCCGATGATTATCTTCATAGATATGAAAGGAGTCAACATGGATCTTATTATACAAACGTTTCCTTTAGATGGAAAAACTTTATATTATGTACAATGTCCTGTCTGTAAGAACAATAGAATTTTAAACAGTGGTGCAAACGTATCACGCATTATTAGCGATGATACATTCCGTAAACTTTGTGGTTGCACTTGTGATGTAAAACAAACTGCGACAAAAGTAGAGGCGCCAAAAAAAGTTAAAAAAGAAGCTGTAAAGAAAGAAGCAGCTCCAAAACGTACAGGTAAAGTATTAACAGCGGTAATTAACGGGAAAGAAATGACTGTTAAAGAGATTGCTGAGACATACGATATTAGTACAAGTACGGTTCGTCAGCGTATTAACGCCGGAAAACCTGAGAGTGAAATTATTGCTCCAACAAAGAAGAAATAATTTAATAGAAAAACCCGTGCGTATGCACGGGTTTTTTATTTTACAAGTTTACGTGTTTGTTTTAAAAAATGGCCAATTTTTTTAATGATTGGTTCAATAGAATCTCCATCTTTTAAAATATCGTATTCATTAATGTTTAATCGTAAAACAGGGCATGAATTAAAGTTATTGATCCAGTTTTCGTAACGCCCATGCATCTCTTTCCAATACTCAATTGGTGTTTGCTGCTCCATCGGGCGTCCGCGTTCTTGAATACGGTCTACAATATCATCGAAAGAACCCTCTAAGTAAATTAATAAGTCTGGATGAGGGAAGTAAGGAGTCATGACCATAGCGTCAAATAAACCTTTATATGTTTCATAATCAGTTTCCGTCATTGTACCTTTTTCATGATGCATCTTTGCAAAAATGCCAGTGTCTTCATAGATAGAACGGTCTTGAACAAAACCGCCACCATATTCAAAAATTCTCTTTTGTTCTTTAAATCGTTCTGCTAAAAAGTATACTTGCAAGTGGAAGCTCCAGCGTGTGAAATCGGCATAGAACTTGTCCAAATATGGATTAGAATCTACTTTTTCAAATGATGTGCGATAACCTAAAGCGTTAGCTAGTGCAGTTGTCATAGTTGATTTTCCGACACCTACTGTTCCAGCGATAGTAATTACTGCATCATTTGGTATATCATATTTTTGCCTTAAATTCATTATTATTTCGACTCCTTTAAGAGAGTATTTTGAAGGGCGGATAGGATGACGTTTAAATCATCGGGATTTTGTACAAAATCCATATCGTCTCCGTTAAATTTCAACACCGGGATATCTGGATGGTCCTTTTTAAAAGTATCCATTGCTGTTTCGTAATCTTTTGTGAGCTGTAGTAAGTAATTTGGGTCCATATTTTTTTCGAATTCTCTTCCGCGCATTGCGATTCGCTTTTGTAATGTTTCCAAGCTAGCTGTTAAATAAACGATGACATTTGGTACAGGCATATCTTGTGTAAGGATACGGTAGATTTGCATGTACTTGTCATATTGAGAATCTTTTAATGTACGGGATGCAAAAATTAAATTTTTAAATATATGATAATCAGCTACTACTGGCTTCCTTTGATTCAAATACTTTATGTTAATGTCTTCTAGTTGTTTGTATCTATTACAAAGAAAGAACATCTCTGTTTGAAAACTCCATTCGTCGATGTCTTCATAGAACTTTCCTAAAAAGGGGTTTTCATCAACAATCTCTTTTAGTAAGTGGAGTTGCATGTGAGCTGAAATTGCCTTCGCAAGTGAGGTTTTTCCAACACCAATTGGTCCTTCAACCGTGATAAATGGTACTCCGGTCACGCTGTTCCCTCCTTTCAATCAGTGATTTGCCGTGACTACTAAAAACACAAAACAGAATTATTGTAGCACAAGAGGGAAGCGAGCGGGTTAATTTGATATAAAAAGTTAGAAAATAGATATATGTATTAATTAAATTTTATTTGGGATGACGGTACTATATTTGCTTTTAATGTGGCTTCCATTATTTTTAAAGCATGCAGGTTATCCTGATCATGATTAGAGGCAATACAGTCCTGTGGTACATACAGTGTATAATTTCTCATATGTGCATCGTTAGCTGTAAAAAGAATACATATATTACCAGCAATTCCTGTTAATATTAGGTTTTCTATTTTCAAATAGCCTAATAAAGAATTTAAAGGTGTTTCATAAAAGGCAGAGTAATGTGGTTTAATAAAAATGTAATCGTCAGAATTTGGAGCAATCTTATGAATGATATTTTCACTATATTCATTTGTACAATGAGTAATCAGTTGGTCAATATCAGATCTCCAAAGTTGATAATGGTCATTAATATAAATTATGGGATAGCCGAAGGATTTCATCGTTTTCTTTAAATGTAAAATAGGATTTGTTATAATTTCGCATTTCTTGGCTAGGATGGGCCCATGTGAAAATTGAAAATCATTAATCATATCGATGATGAGTAAGGCAGTATTCTTCATATATAATCCCCTCTCTTTTTTCTTAGGGTGGATTGAATTTGTAAAAGTTATCCCATGTGTAGTAAATGGAAATAAGCGTATTTTATTTGTAATGAAAGGACTATGTTATGGAACGCGATCAAGATATTTATTTTATGCAGTTGGCAATAGAAGAGGCTAAAAAAGCAGAGGCAATACAAGAAGTACCAATTGGTGCAGTTATAGTGTTAGATGGTGAGGTAATTAGTGTTGCTCATAATTTAAGGGAAACTGAGCAAAGATCAATAGCTCACGCTGAGTTGTTAGCTATTGATGAGGCGTGCAAAAAATTAGGGACATGGCGTTTAGAAGATGCGACGTTATATGTAACATTAGAGCCTTGTCCGATGTGTGCGGGTGGAATTGTTTTATCACGAGTGAAGCGAGTTGTATATGGTGCAAGTGATCCAAAGGGTGGATGTGCAGGGACATTAATGAATCTTTTAACGGATGAACGCTTTAATCATCAATGTGAAGTGGTAGCTGGTGTATCAGAAGAAGAATGCGGTACGTTGTTAACAAACTTTTTTAGAGAACTTCGTAAAAAAAGAAAAGCGATCAAGAAATTAGAGAAAAGCAACGAGAATTAACGTATTTGCATTTTATAAAAAAACAAGTTATACTGATAGTGCCTTTAATGAAGGCAACCGAATATTGGTTTTAACTTTGCCGTGCTAAGCGGGGAGGTAGCGGTGCCCTATACTCGCAATCCGCTCTAGCGAGGCCGAATCCCTTCTCGAGGTTATGTTGCTGTAAGGCCTGCCTTAAGTAAGTGGTGTTGACGTTTGGGTCCTGCGCAACGGGACCCCGTGAACCTTGTCAGGTCCGGAAGGAAGCAGCAATAAGCGGGTTTTCTCGTGTGCCGCAGGAGTGCCTGAACCGAGCTAACTGCTTAAGTAACGCTTATGGTACGTAATCGACAGAAGGTGCACGGCAGTTATATATGTATACAAAACTCACCTTAATACTAAGGTGGGTTTTTTGTATAGAAAATAACTTTTGGAATCTATAAACAGAATGGGTTATAATAAATGAGATAATAACCTTTGAGGGAGGCCGTATTTTTGTGTCATACCAAGCGTTATACCGAACATGGAGACCGCAAAAATTTGAAGATGTAGTCGGTCAAAAGCACGTCACAAAAACGTTGCAAAATGCCCTTCTTCAAGAGAAAGTTTCACATGCGTATTTATTTTCTGGCCCGAGGGGAACAGGGAAAACGACAATTGCAAAAGTATTTGCAAAAGCAATCAACTGTGAACATGCTCCGGTAGCTGAGCCTTGTAATGAATGTCCCTCTTGTTTAGGGATTACGCAAGGATCTATTTCAGATGTATTAGAAATTGATGCGGCTTCAAATAACGGTGTAGATGAAATTCGAGATATTAGAGATAAAGTAAAATATGCTCCAAGTGCTGTAGAATATAAAGTATACATTATTGATGAAGTCCACATGCTTTCCATGGGTGCCTTCAATGCGCTTTTAAAAACGTTAGAAGAGCCGCCAGGACATGTCATCTTTATTTTGGCAACAACAGAACCGCATAAGATACCGCCTACAATCATTTCACGTTGTCAGCGTTTCGAATTCCGAAAAATATCAGTAAATGATATTGTTGAGAGATTATCGACGGTTGTGACCAATGAAGGTACGCAAGTAGAAGATGAGGCGTTACAAATTGTTGCGCGTGCCGCTGAAGGTGGTATGCGTGATGCGCTTAGTCTTATTGATCAGGCGATATCTTATAGTGATGAGACAGTTACAACAGAAGATGTATTAGCTGTAACAGGTTCTGTTTCTCAGCAATACTTAGGCAACTTAGTAGAATGTATACGTGAAAATGATGTATCAAGAGCATTACGTATCATAGATGAGATGATGGGGAAAGGGAAAGATCCTGTTCGCTTCATGGAGGATTTCATTTACTATTATCGTGATATGCTTTTATATCAAACTTCACCACAACTGGAACATATGTTGGAACGAGTAATGGTAGATGA
This sequence comes from Bacillus sp. CCNWLW194, assembly GCF_037120585.1. Lineage (NCBI taxonomy): Bacteria > Bacillati > Bacillota > Bacilli > Caryophanales > Bacillaceae > Bacillus > Bacillus sp. CCNWLW194. The sequence goes on from NZ_JBBBBL010000038.1 coordinate 12,201, forward strand.
GCAATTCCGGATGTTAAGTGAAGAAATGCAACCGGAAGCAATCTATGAAATCATTCATACTCTTAGTAAGGGACAACAGGAAATGAAGTGGACAAATCATCCGCGAATTTTCTTAGAAGTTGTTATGGTACAACTGTGTCAACAGTTTATGATGCAAGCAAACGGTGCAGATCGTTTACAAGCAATTATGAACAGGATGCAGCAATTGGAGAAAGAGTTAGAACAAGTCAAAAAGAATGGTGTGCCGACTGGTGTGCAGCAGGAAGTCAGAGAGACACGTGCAGCACCAAAGCCAGTGCGGACAGGTAGTATGAAGATTCCTGTTGGACGCGTAAATGAAGTATTAAAGCAAGCAAAGCGTCAAGATTTAGAACAATTAAAAGCTGTATGGGGTGAGTTGCTAGGAAGACTCAAAGCATACAACAAAGTAGCGTTTGCTGTTTTGTTAGAAAATAGTGAACCGGTAGCGGCTTCGGATGATACTTACGTTTTAGCGTTTCAATATGAGATTCACTGTAAAATGGCAAGCGAAAATCGAGAAGCTATGGATACAGTGGAACAAGCTTTATTTGAATTGCTAAGTAAAAGATTAAATATGATTGCCATTCCAAAAAGTGAATGGGGTAAAATCCGTGAAGATTTTTTACAGCGTGAAGGTGGGAATTCTGAAGAAAGCTCAGAGAAGAAAGAAGATCCTCTTATAGAAGAGGCAGTAAAATTAGTAGGGCAAGAACTTATTGAAATAAAAGAGTAATAATAATTAGGAGGAATTAATTATGATGCGTGGCGGAATGGGAAATATGAATAACATGATGAAACAAATGCAAAAAATGCAAAAAGATATGGCAAAAGCGCAAGAAGAACTTGGCGAAAAGACAGTTGAAGGTACAGCTGGTGGCGGTATGATTACAGTTATTGCAAATGGTCATAAGCAAATTCTTGAAGTGAAAGTTAAAGAAGAAGTTGTAGATCCAGAAGATATCGAAATGTTACAAGACTTAGTGTTAGCTGCAACGAATGATGCGCTTAAAAAAGCTGATGAACTTTCAAACTCTACAATGGGTAAATTTACAAAAGGCTTAAACTTACCAGGTGGAATGTTCTAGGAGGATATTGATATATGCATTATCCAGAACCAATATCAAAACTAATTGATAGTTTTATGAAATTGCCAGGAATTGGACCGAAAACAGCGGTTCGATTGGCATTTTTCGTATTAGATATGAAAGAAGACGATGTGTTAGGTTTTGCGAAAGCACTTGTAAATGCGAAGCGAGACTTAGCATATTGTTCTGTATGCGGGCATATTACTGACCGTGATCCTTGTTATATTTGTAACGATTCACATCGAGATCAATCAGTTGTTTGTGTCGTGCAAGAACCGAAAGATGTAATCGCAATGGAAAAAATGAAAGAGTATCAAGGTGTATATCATGTGTTACGCGGTGCTATTTCTCCAATGGAGGGAATTGGACCGGAAGACATTAATATCCCGCAACTTTTAAAGCGACTGCACGATGAAACGGTACAAGAAGTGATATTAGCAACAAATCCTAATATTGAAGGGGAAGCTACAGCGATGTATATATCCCGCCTCTTAAAGCCGACAGGTATTAAAGTAACTCGTATTGCACATGGTCTGCCAGTTGGTGGAGATTTAGAATATGCAGATGAAGTGACACTGTCGAAAGCGTTAGAAGGTCGTAGAGAAGTATAAGAGGAGAAACAAAAATGTTCTTTCAAAAAAAGGGTAAATTGCGTAAAGAGTATGATGATAAGCTAATTGTACTATTAGAAAAAGTGAAGAACGAATGGTTACGTCAGAAGAGAATGGTTGAACAAAGTGTAGAACCATCTCAAGATGTACTTTGTTCTTTAAAAATAGCAGAGGCGAAATATTTCTTCTTGTTAAAAGAGGCAAAACGTCGTCCTGTAAAAATGGAACAATGGTAAAAGGTTCTGCTGAAAAAGCAGAACCTTTTATTTTATTTGTTAAACATATAGTGGCCACTTCGTTTGGACGGAGCGATTAACGGTTTTTATGAAGAAAGTGTTAACGAATAAAGATTAGTAGGATAAAACGATTGGTGTTATGTGATAAATGTTCTTTTTCATCGCCTTGTCCCATACAAATAATTATGTATAGGTCATTCATAAGGAGGAAAAAATGAATTCTACAATTGTTATTGGTGGTATTCTTGCGTTAGTTTTTATTTTCCTTGTTTTTGGTGTTTCTTCTAAGCCGTTACGATTTATAGGAAAGGCACTCTTTCATATTACGTTAGGAATAGCATTACTCTTTATCGTAAATGTTGTAGGAACATATTTTGATTTTCATATTCCAATTAATTTGGGTACAGCGGCGATCACAAGTTTGTTAGGGCTACCCGGTGTTGCTGCATTGGTGGTTATTAAGCTTTATATCATGCCAAGATAAAAATTATTTTGGCATTTTTTTAAAAAGTGTTGACTAACAAATGATTAATATGATAAATTAATAAGCGTCGTCAGGAACGAAAGAAAAAAGTTGTTGACGGATTTAACGAAAAATGTTAAATTATAAAAGTCGCTGAAACGCGATGTTGAACTTTGAAAACTAAACGAAACAAACAACGTGAAACGTCAATTTTTAT
>NZ_JBBBBL010000039.1:0-11230 GCF_037120585.1 Bacillus sp. CCNWLW194
TCATTAACATAAGAAAATAGTAACGTGCTTTTAACTTCAAAAATAGTCTAAATCCTTAAGTTGATGGATGTGGGGTACCGCCACATGCCCATCAAGCGTTTACTTTTATCCTTCATGACAATGCCTTTCTTCTTTTCTCGTATGGCTTGATTTTTCAGACGTGTTTACGTTTGATCATCGGTTAAACAATGTATAATGACATGTGCTGAAAGTTTCTGATTTTGGCCAATGTATGCCTCGTAGATTTCCATCGTTTCGTCAGGGATTAGGTCAGACAGCATTTGTGTCATATCAAGCTGGATGTATTCTGTTTGCTTTTTTAACGTACCGTTGTTGAAGTATTCTGGCTCAAGGTTTTTGATATAAATACGTGTATTCAACTGCAACCGCGAGATGTAGTAAGCTCCTATATCATGAATGGTTTGTAAGTCTACTAAATCGAAGTAACCAAGATTACGTAAACACAAATCGCCTACTTCTACGGTTTCAAGACAGATGGTACCATCTGTTTTATCATTATTCTTTCCTGGTCCAAGTTGCAAATTAAGGAATTGACCACTAAGTAAATTATATTTTAATTTGATTTTCACGCCTACCTTATTACTACTCCCACCTGAACCTTGATAGTCAGTGGTAAATTGGCCAGGTAGTTGAAATACTGTTGCATCGAGAATACGATTGAAAGTAGAGATTATGTGTGCAGAAAGTGAGTGATTTGAACAGAGTCCTTGTGTGAGAAGAGAAGTAAAGACTTTTCGAAGAAATGTGACAGCTGCTGGATTAAAGCGTTGATTCAGTCCTTCTGGATTCATGAGTGTAGCTGCATTTGCATAAAGGTGACACATAATCGAGTGAGAGAATAACTTGCTACATGTTGACTGATCCAAATACATAAAGCAGCCAAATCTCGTGCGCCATACTTACTTTTACGTTTTACAAATCCTGTCTCCTGTGCGAGTTGTGGAAAAACATATTGAGATAGATATCGCTGTAGTTCTTCAGCGAATAAATTAAACCCACCTTGAATCGATAGGTTCATACTAAATCACCTTCCTTTCTGTATATTTCTACAATAAGAATAGTGTTTTTTTTCGTTATATGGATATAAAATTATTTTAATTTGATGGGAAAGTGTTGTGCACAGCTATTTAATAGACTAGAGAAAAGGTATAAGTAATGGATGTCACGGAAAAAAACGGGAAAATATAATAGACTTAGAAAGAACTATTTATTACTGTCGAGAGGAGCGAGTTATATGAATGTTAAAATAGACAAAAAAACAATTACAACAGACCGGCTTTATATGAGAAAAGTAAGTTTAGAAGATATTGATGATATTTATAACATCGTAAAACAAGATACAGTCGGTAAATGGCTTGCAGCATCTAGAGGGATGACAAAAGAAGAAGCAAAGATATATGTTGAAAAATTCGTAGATCATTGGAATCTATATGGCTTTGGTGTATGGACAGTATAAAATAAAAGTACTGAGGAGATTATAGGACATTGTGGCTTAAGATATGTAGATCAAAAAGAAGATGAAGTTGAGATTATGTACCTTTTAGATCCTGCATCTTGGGGAAGTGGTTATGCAACCGAAGCAGCAAAAGCTTCTATTCAGTACGCTGCTAACTCGATGGAAATTAAAAAACTAATTGCGAGAATTAAAATTACAAATGATAAATCAAAAAAGGTATTGACTCGGGTTCCAATTTTCTTATGATAAGGATTATCCAGGGAAAAAACTATCTCATTATGAAATAAAATTGAAGTCATAAACAATTTTAAAGAACAAAATTCATGGAAAGAGGATACGGAAACGATTCGAGGTATGAGGGGCCACTATGAAAAAAAATCTAATTGATACAATAAAAACCGTAGAAATTAAATATTTCCACGGTTTTTATTTTTACCTAAGATCCTTTTAATTATTTTACAACAATATAGAACTTACCTGGCATTTCATTTTGTGCATCTTGAAATGTTTCTAAAATCAAATCTGCTTCTTCACTTAACATATCCTGGCTTTCTTTAAAAAATTCCCATTCTATCGTTAAAGGAAGAGTAACCCATGCTGTTAAGCAATCCCATAACGCATTTGCATTCTCACCATAGTAATCTGGAAGATCTAATTTGTTTTTTAATGTTTTATGCAGTACATCTTTACTTGTAAACATCCGTCCATCTAAATGTATTTTTTCCATAACTAAATTCCTCTCTACTTTATTTCAGTAAACGTTTTGTAATGTTCTGAGGTCTTATATACCAATCCATCACTAGAATAAAGAATTCTATCATTACCTCGATATCCTGATAAATAATTAATATCAGCTTCATACCAGACTCTACCTAGGGCATTTGGTAAAGGGTTTCCTTTATTTTTGAACACATTGCCACCTATACTTTTTCCAGGAGCTACCTTATGAAGGTTTCCATCCTTATTAACCCAACCAAGTGCTTCTGCTTGTTCTTTCGTGATATAATTATCCGGTAATTTCTTGTTTTGTTTTATATACTGAGCAACTTCATCAAAACCAGTAGGATACTTCGTGAATTTTGTGTTTTTGGCTGCCGCTTCTAAAGCCTTACCTTTCTTCTCAAGATCACCAATCTTTCCGAAAACTTTACCAACAACTCGTGTTGTATCACCAGATACGGCAGCCAGTGTCCCCCATGTATAATCTTCTGGACCACATTTTTGACCTGTTACTAAGTCTTCACCTTTTATGAGTTGTCCTATTTCTTTTCCTGTACCAACTATAGGCGTAATACCCAATATGAAAGATAAATCTCCATCATTCTTACGATCATATACTCTAGATGGATCCGCACCTAAATCACGTAGTGCATTACTCAAGTCAATATTTCCAATGTTTTTGGCTGCTGCAGGTACATCAATTTTATAACTCGCAATTTTATTAGCAGAGTCCATCATATTATTCGCAGCATCTAATCCAGACATAATATCTGTATGAATAGTCGGGAATGCTTGTTGGGCTTCTGCAACATGCGTTGAGACACTATTAATTAGTCCATTTTTGGTCATATGAAAGATAAATTGATTACAAAGATTGTCAAACCTTTGAATCCCTTGAGCTCAACATAAAGGATTATATAGAGGAGTATAATTATAATCGTTATCAGTGGACATTAAAAAAGATGGCCCCGATCGAATATCGGAACCATCTTTTAAGTACTTGATTTTTTAGAGCTTTTTTATTAAACTGCCCATTTTATAGGGTACAGTTCACAAAATACCGTAGCTATTTTAAAAGCAACATAAGAATATCGACAGTTCTAAAAACACTAATAGTTAGCTGCCTCATTAACCCGTACTTATAAATAGGAGAAGTGATCATTATTATAGCTAGGGTTGAAAACCTTATTAAAGTTCACATAAAAAAAGTAGGGGAAGCCCCTACTTTTTTCATTCACTCCTTATTCTAAAATCTCTTTCTTATTACCAATACGTACTTCACCTTCATGATAAAACTCTATTGCATATCCTAGATTTGGAGAATAGAGCCAAGTATCAAAACTGACTGCTGTAACATCATCAATCACCTGTAGTATTTGATGTAAATTCGTTTTTATGATTGGTAAGGATGCTTCATCCCAAATAATATAAATGATATAAGAGTCTAAACTGTATTGTTTATTTAGATACGCTTCTATATCATCCAAATAAACGATATTTTGGAAATCACAGAATTTATCCCAATCAATTCTGGCCCAACTTGTAATTGGAAATGAGTTTTCAAAGCTATCTAAGATTTTTTCTTTCTCTTTACCTTCAAAAACTACTATATTTTCTCCTAATGCCTCGATACATTCGTCTAACAAAGTTGCCATTATATTTATCACCTTACTTGTTTAAATGTTTTAATAGTGATTTAAATAACTCTTCATCACCTTCTATTGGAATTGCATATTTAGTAGATTTACTTCCTTTACCGTTTCTAAAATCCTCTACATTCATATGTAGACCTTTTTCAGGATCATAATCTAATCGCCATCTTGCTTTTTTATCAGCAGTTTGTCTTCCAATTACTTTACCATATCCTGCACTTTTTTTCATTGTTCCAACCATTGGAATAGAGTCGCTACCTAAATTCCCTAAAAGATCCATTGCTTGATTTCTAGCTTGTTCATAGGTTTTGACTTTATCAAGAACAATTTCACCCGATTGAGCACCTTTTGAAACTTTGCCTAGTTTCTGTGCATTTTTCTCAAGATCGCCAAGTTTACCAAATGTACGGCCAATTATTTTTGTTGTACCGCCAGTAACTGCAGCAAGCGTTCCTGTTACAAATTCACTTGGACCATATTTTTCATGAGTAAACATATCCTCACCCGTAAAGAGCTGGATACCTTGTTTTAGTTCTCCAAATCCAGGAGTAATATCAAGCAGGAATGAAGTTTGTTGAGCAGAACGTTTTTCTTCTTCCAAATACTCCTTCATTTTTTCAGGTGGCACACCAAAATCACGTAAAGTGTTTCTTAGTCCATCCATATTCCCTATATTTTTGGATGCCGCAGGCACATCAATTTTATAACTCGCAATTTTATTAGCAGAATCCATCATGTTATTAGCAGCATCTAATCCAGACAGAATATCTGTATGGATAGTTGGGAATGCTTGTTGCGCTTCTGCAACGTGCGTTGTAACACTATTAACTAGTTCATCAGCCATTACTGCTTGTTTATGAATTGATGCTCCGGCTTTTTGTACAGAATCTCCAAATTTTATAAAACTTTTATTTACTACGCGTAAATCATCGGCCATTTGTTTATATTCAGGTAGTCTACTTTTAAATCCTTCTTGCATGGCAGTAAGTTGCTGTCCGTAGTCACGAACACCATCTGCAAATTTACTGATTTCACTTTGTGGTAATGAGCCAATCCATTTTTCTGCTGGTTCAACATACATTTCATCGAATACAGGCCAGAAGAAAGTTATTTCATTAGTAAAAACTATCACACCTTGGGCTACGGCTTCCAAAGTATCTGCATACCATTCCACCATTTGTTTTTTATACTCTGGTATCCCGTTAGCATAATTTTGAAGTTTAATTTTATCTTGTTGTGCTAAGTTTTTACCATTTTGTATTTGTTGAATAATGTTTCCTGAATCTTGATTCGCTTTATCTATCACCATAATGCTATCTTTTAGCAGCATTAATTTGTGGATCTTGCCAAAATCCTCATTCATCATCTCTAAAGTAGCGATGGTAGAATTGTATTTTTCTTTTATAGCTGGATCAGCTTCTTTTTCGTAGATTTTATTCACTAAATTCGTCATATCAGAATTTTTTATGGTAGTTAGAAATCCTGATAAGCTTGCTGCAAGTTCACTTGAATCTACTAGAGCCATGTCATAATTTTTAGTTTCTTTTGCTTTTTTAAAGCGTTCGGAATATATTTTTACCAACTCTGCAGTAGTTTTTAAATCTGCAATGTCCTGACGAATTGTATCTATTTTATTAGACAAAGATTGATCAAAAACGACTACAAATAATTTTTTTACAACATAAGTTTGACCCTTATAGTTCACCTTAAACCATAGAGGACCATCTTCCCCAACTATTTCAAGAATTTCATCGTCACCAATTTTTATAGGATCATATCCTCTTGTAACTGTTCTGGATTTATATATATTATGGTCGAGGGATTTGATCGTTACCCAGCCTTTTACCATTTTACCTGTTCTATCAAATTGGAATTGTTTTCCTTTGTAGTTTACATCGCCTTTTTGAATCACACCGTTATCGTCCGCATAATACCAATGAGTAGTTTGAGAGAACCATCCTTTTTGTGCAACTCCACTTACCGTATCAAAATAGTAGTCCTTTCCGTCTACAGTATTCCATCCTGAAGCTAGTTTACCATTTTTATCGAAGAGATAGGTATCATCCCCTGAACGTAATAATCCAGTATGTTTCACGCCTGGTTTGTCATAATAGTATTTCTTTTCTCCATCTACAACCCAGCCAACCGCGTTATTATTTTTTATACTTGATGTTGCCATAATTGTCTTATATAAGAACATAGAAAATTGCTCTCTAGTAACAATGCCATTTGGATTAAAATTGCCGTCACCTGTACCACTTGTTATTTTGTTACCAGCTAATATTTTCACATATTCGTTGGCCCAGTGACCTTTCATATCCACAAACTCAAAATTCCCTTGTGGTTTTAAATCGAATGCTTTTACAAGTACAGTTGCCATTTCAGCACGTGTCATATTATTTTTCGGATTGAATTTTTTCTCAGTATTTACACTGAAAATACCACGTGCCGTAAGTGCCAAAATTTCCTTTTTGAAACCACTGTTACCAATATCAACAAATGGATTATTGGTGCTATCTTGCGGTTTTAAATATCGATACAAGAAAGCAGCAAGATGTTCGCGAATAATAGGATCCGTAGCACCGAAATACCCATTTCCGTATCCCGTTATAATCTTATTCTCAGCCATATACATCATTTCTTTATACGCCCAGTGTGTTTTAGGAACGTCAATAAAAGATGATGAATTCACTTGACCATTTTGTTCTGCATACGCTGTTCCTACTGTACTGAATAATAAAATACATACCATAAAACTTAAAAATAATTTCTTAATTGTATTCATAATAGCTCCTATTCAATTGGTAAAAATATAATTGCAAAATTAGCACTTATTTTATCCTTCATTTACGGCGTTTTATATAATTATCAAATTTCTATTCATACTGATATTTCGCATAAGGACAACCTAAGTCATTCTGTCTAAACAATAATTAATTCATAAGATGTTTCATTTTTTAAATATAGTAGCCCGTTTATGGAACCTTCTTAATATATAGTAAAACCAAGTTTTTTAATTTAAAAATCCCTTAGTGTAAAATCCGCATTATGATACCAATCCCCTTTCTATTTGACGCGGCCTATTTGATTTAAAACTTCGACTTCCTCCGTAAACATTGGTGCATAGATAGAAAATAGTTAAAATAATGATAATATAAGTCCTATGATTTTCTTCATACTCGCACCTCCTTATCAATTCTTAAAAACCTTTTAATTATATATTAGGTTTAATTGGTATTAAAACGAAAAATATAAATATGCATAATTGCATATTTACCTTCTCGATAGAGTGTACCCTATTGAGAAGAAATCCTTTCCTTGATATTATTTAGTCTCAGATACTCTCAATAACACTTATCAAAAATGAAATTGGAATGAGGAGAACAATGGTTTATGGATAAGCTCATGTCAGTGCACAAGATTAAAATCTAGATACACAGATTGAACAGCTCATGAAATATGGAATAGATGAAATTATTAAAGAAAAGCAACTTACGGGAATAAAGTTAGCGAAACAAAAAGGAGTGTATAGAGGAAGATTGAAGAAATGTTAAGGAGAAAAACATAGCTATAAACGTAATACAAAAATTTATATATATGCATAATTTCATATAAAATCACTAATGATAATGTTATACTAATATTAACCAAGAAGCATCCAACAAACTATGATTAATCACTACATTTTCTTTCATAGCATGTCAACGTAAAAAAAAACACTTTCTATTGTGTCTTTTTTTACGCTTTGAGATGAATACATTGACTCAATACTTATATTGGACTAGTTTTTAAAACAATTTTAACTTTATACATTTATTATTTAACTATTAACAATCCTTTTTACATCTTCTACACTTACTGAAGTTTCTCCCTCTATGATTCCAACTGAAACACCTAAATTAAAAAAGTTTTGTATTAAATGAATTCTTTCTTGTTCTCTGGCTTTTTGATCAACCTCTAATAATTTTTGTAATAAATCTGTACTCATTGTAGAAACTCCTCTTAATTTTTTTAATAACAAAGCTACTCAACCATGTTCTCTGTTTTCTTAGAATTTTTTTTATTATAAAGAAAAGCTGATGGATAACCACCCCCATCAGCTTTTCTTTTTCTTGCTATTCAATCAGAAGCTAACCGTCGCTGCTTCCTCTCCTGAACTAATCATTCGTTGTTCAATCTTTCCTAGCAGTTCCTTTATCTTATCTGAATAAAGTTTAACTGCTTTCGTAGATTGAGCATTCATAAGCTCTTCTGTCCATTCTGCTAAATCTTCCTTTTCTTGATCATCTAGATACTCAAAAACTTCCTTTCGAGACATGGGGCTCACCTCAACTCAACTCTTTGTATTTGGCCATTACATAACCAAATCTCCTCATCTCTCTATTTCTATTTATACCAGATTACTCCTCTTTCATTCCTTATTCTTTTTTTCGAGTTCGGTCAATTTCTTTGAAATTGACTGAATCTCGTTGCTTTTGACTTGTTCCGTTGCCAAGCGATTGTGCAGCAAGAAAGCTTGCCCTGAAACCCCAGCAAGAATACTCACCTTAAGAATTTCCATCATTGTTTCAGGGTTAAACATTGCGACACCAACGAGTGAAGCAATACTTCCTACAAACATCTCTCCCAAGAAACCTGGGTGAAATGCAAGCTTGCTCTTACGAGGCAACAAAAACTTTTTGTTTGTGATGTAATGACTAGCCAATCCTGAGACCATACCAGCCACAACTGACACAATTACTGTAACCAACATAATATGCACCCCTTTTCGAAAAACTTTTGACATTGCAGCAGCAGTTTCTATTTACTAATTAGTTCTTATGACATAGCATCACCCCTTTCAGGCAAAAACAAATAACCTTCCAGGAAAATGAATTGTTTACACAATGAAATAAAGTAACATAAAGTTCCTTTTTGTGTAATTTCATTAACCCGAAAGGTTATAAGTAATTAGTGATATAAAAAAGAAAAAGAAAAAAATGCAACTAAATTATATCACAATGAAGTTTGTTTTATCTTTAAATTCAGAAAATTTTTCTGTTATTTAACTTTCTCAAGTTAACAAATCAAATTCTTCGATACTTTTACACTTTCTAATAATTCGAAAGCCTGATTATTATTTATTTTTTTCAATCTGCCATCAATTATGCTGTAGATTACACTACAACTTTGATGAATACAGAATTCCAGTATCTCAAATGCTACCTGTTTTTCCTCAACGAAATCCACTGCATCATTCCTTGTAATCTTGTGTAAAATAGTATGATTTCCAACTATTTTAGTCCACATATAATCAACAGCTGCCACTATAGATTCAGGTTGAAAGTTCTGATCCAATAGCTCTTTAACCGAAAATGAACCTTCAAGTATAAACTTTAGAACTTTTGCTAAATCAATAGGTACCATTTAATTAGCCACATCTGATTCACGATTATTCATCTCTAACAAACAATTCTCAAATTCTTTGTAATTAAAGACGGGCGCTTTTTTTATTATTTTCATAGTCGATATATCCACCCTTCTTAGAAAATAAAAAAGACAAGGAATTGATCCTCGTCTTTTTCATAACTGCCGTTAATTTTTCTCTTCATATTCGATTACCATAACCAAAAGCGGTTGGCCTTGTTCACGTTCCATAAACCCGCTCGGTGTTATTTTTTCAACTATTTTTCCAGGATTATCACAATACTTCAAAAAACCATTCACTTCATCATCAATTCTTAATGCATCAGCAATAACAGTTCTAATTTGCAACATAATAAAACCCTCCAAATAATTTTTTATTTTAAATATGTAATCTCAGAAATCCGAAATCCATCTATTTCTGGTGCATATTTAAATTCCAGGATTAAGTCGTTTTGTTTTACCAAAAACAATCCTTTTTTTACTTTTGTAACTGTTCTTGGTTTTTCATAATTAAATAGAATTGGCTTACTTTTATAAGTAACTTTGTAGTTCTTATTTGTACTAAAATAGTCTGATGTAAATTCATCAGCTAATTCTGCAGTAGTTACATGATTTCCTAAAAACATTTCTAGTTCTTTTTTATTTTGATAAATGGTTAAGTGGCCGTTCTTATCAATATCATCAAATATTAATTTGAATTGCCCTCCTAAGTCATTAATCACATTTTGTGATAATTCATCTTCAAACAAATAATCGTATTGAATTTTTTGTTTCAAATCTTCTACTTTGATTGAAGTTAAAGCATCTGTTTGAGGTTCATCCTTTATAAAGGTGTTATAAAAAACAAACATCATAGCTAAAACGCCTAACACTAAAAACAATCTCTTAATCTTCATAAATTCTTCATCCTTTCACAATGTGATGTTCTCCAAAAAACGCAAAAAAGCCCTTTTCGGAGTTATATTTAAAAAGAAAGTAAAAGTAAAAAACTTAAACTATCTTTGAAAATCGAAACCCCGAAAGGGCTATAGTGATTATAGATATAAAAAATTGAAATTTAAAAAAGGTATACTTAATTTTAACAAATTGCATCTATAAAAACAACAATATTCAGAATGTTTAATCCATTAATTTTATGTTATGATGAATATTATAAACCCTCAGAATGGAGTTTGATTTACAATTGAAAAAACGTCTAATTTCTGTTTTTCCAATATTAATATTTATAATTGGCGTTACCTTACTTTTACTAAGACAGTTCGTTTTTTTTCCATATAAGGTTTCTGGAGTCTCTATGGAAAATACCTTATTTAATAATGACAAGGTTTTAATTAATCACCTCACCCATTCAATAGACGATCTGCAAAGATTTGATATAGTTGTTGTTAATCCCCACCTAGAAAACACTTCTAATAATAAAACAATTATAAAAAGAGTAATTGGTTTACCTGGAGATACAATAGAATATAAATCACAGCAGCTTTATATAAATGGACTTGTGGTAAAAGATCTATACGCAAAAGGTAATACAGCTGATTTTTCATTAAAAAGTATTTCCGGTTTCGATAAGGTTCCGAATAATACAATTTTTGTATTAGGAGATAATCGCGAAGAAAGCTTAGACAGTAGATTTAAAGAAATAGGATTTATATCTTTGAATGATATTGAAGGTAAGGTAATTTTACGCTATAAACCATTAAATAAATTTATGAAATTTTAATACAATTAATTAAATATATAAAAAGGTCCAACTGTAGGACAGTCGGACCTTTTTACAATATGATTTTGATTAGTTAAGTTCGACTGATAAAAAACTTATAGATGAACCTTCTAAAATCTTCGCTATTATAAATTTCCGCTAAAATCTTATTTAGCTACATCATTAGAATTTGATGCAATTGACACTCCCACGGCTAAAGCCGCAAGTCCTACACCTTACGGTGTAACGGATGGGATTCTTGAATGACTAAGCATT
>NZ_JBBBBL010000040.1:0-9481 GCF_037120585.1 Bacillus sp. CCNWLW194
ATGAAAAATTAGTTGTTTTCTGTAAAAAATACACAAAATTTTCATCTTGAGGGTGTAAATTCTTAAGTTGATGGGCACATATGGTGACCCCTAATATGAAAAATAATATAAAGATTTTAATTTGATCCTATATATTTTTTATAAATTTTAAAAGTAGATTCCCTATTTTTGGTATGATAGACAGAGACTATATAATTTCTTATGGATATTCTTGAAAAGGGAGTAATGCTGTATGAAATCAATAAATGTAAATGGCAATATATATTATATTGAATCTGTTCCTTTTGAAGATAAGAGTGAGCAGGATGAAGAGGGATACTACGAATATTTTTACAAAGGAGTCAATTTATCGTTTCACTCGGACAAAGAAATAATTACAGCCCGAATCTATGACAAGGAAAAAATAATATATTTCTTAAAAAATCCATCTCTCGCTTTTGGTAAGGATTTTGAAGCGATAAAGGTATATATAATTAAAGAATTTGATGTAAATACATTCAAGATTCCAGGTGGAGAAAAAGCCTATATAGAATTATAGCCATAATCGATTTCTGTCTTTACTATGATATATTAAAAGCAAAAGGTAGGTAAGTATATGATTGATAAAGCTGAATTAAATACTCATAAATAATTGTAAAGGGATATTCTTTGTTCAGGAGGACTATATAACCGTAGCTTACAAGTGATGTAGTGCTACACCTATTCCATCTAACTTGCAACATATTTGCGGTATCCTTGCCCTATCTCATCTAACTTGCAACACGTTTGCGGTATCCTTGCCCTATCTCATCTAACTTGCAACACGTTTGCGGTATTCTTGCCCTATCTCATCTAACTTGCGACACGTTTGCGGTATTCTTGCCCTATCCCATCTAATTTGCAACACGTTTGCGGTATCCTTACTCAAATCATAATAACCAGTAGCTTAAGACTTTTAATATAATATTAAAAAGTGGATATGCTTAAACACATATCCACTTTCAACTACGTATATTTTTCACCTTAAACATACTTTTTTCCTATTTATATACTTACCTTCGCTTCTCCAATATCCTGCTTTTTAATTAAATCTAAGTAAAAATGTGAGACAGTTGTGTTGTAATAAGGAGAAATAAAAATAAATGATAGATTAAATGTAAACATTCCGATAAATGCGACTAATAAAAACCAACCTATAAATGATAACCAAAGAACAAATAACTTTAGCTTATGTCCTTTCATTATTCTTTTACTTTCTCTCAATGCTTCACTTGCTGTATAATCAGGATTTTCTACTAATATGTAATACGACATGGAATAAGAAAAATATTTAATAATACCTGGAACAATTAATAAGAGACTCCATAAAAAAAGATAGATAGCCTGCAGCAGCCCCAATTTCATTGATTTAAACACATTCTTCTTTTTAAATCCCGAAAATACATCGTCTACCTTAGCATCTTCTTTTTTCCCTAAGTGTAAAGTAAAAACAGAATATCCATAATTGAAGATACCTTGTATGAGACTATAAATAAGGAAACAAACCCCACCTAAACCAATATAACTTAGAATAAGTACAGCAAGTGCTGTTGGATCTACTTGTGGTTCTCCACCAATTGAATAAATAAATAATGCATCAGGACCAATTATCCCGATAAATAGTGCAAATATTAAATACATAAAAGTGGCGATTGCTGATGCACTTAAGGTTGGTACAAAATAGAATAAAGCTGATACTCCTATACCTACTCCCCATTTCCCATCTAACGAATTCAGTGCTGCTTTCTTAAAATTTCTTGTCATACTTGTATTCCCTCCTTTTTTTTTATTTTGCCTTACTAAAAACATAAAAGAACTTGTAGCAGGCCCCGCTACAAGTTCTTTTAGCCAAATACTTTAGCTCATCGAAAAATTATTTATTCTACACAATCGGGGGTAATGCCTAAAATATGGTTTGTTAACATCATTATATAACATAATTATGAATTTTTGTTAAAAATTATGTATTTTCAGACTAATAAAACTCCATTTACGTACTCATTTCTATTTTTAAACAAAGGTAATAATTTATTAACACCAGGTATTTATTAAATAATCAAGCGAAATTTCTGTATAAACTTTAGATTATCAAAAGACATTATTGTTAGGACTTTAAGTACAATCAAATAAGATATATATAAAATTAAATAAGATATATATAAAATTAAATAATCTTACTTTCTTTTGACATTTAAAATATAATTTAACTTTTTGCAAAAAACACCAAGTTTATTAAATAAGGCTAAAACCGGAGAAATCTTTAATATAATTTAGATTGATATAAGATGTATTAAGGTGTGGTATGTATAGAATTTCTAATAACTTTAGTACATTTAAGTTCTTACTCTAATTAACTTACTAATATCTTTAAATATAATGGGGACATTTACTTTAATTTCTAAGATAAGATAGGATTAAAATTTATTATTTGGATAAAATATTTACACAGAATCTTTATATATTGAGGTGTATTGAATGGACCCTTTAACGGCCTTAGGAATTGCAGTTTCCATAATTGGATGGAGTATTGAATTTAACCAAAAAATACAACAAAGAAAGGAAATTGCAGGAGAAATAGTAACTGCAGCTAATAAGCTACAAGATCACTTAGAAGAAGTAATTGAAAGGCTTCACCTTGATAGAGCTAAAGGTTATTTGAAAGCCTTTTCATCAGATCTTAAAGATTACATGAGGGAACATGATGAATGTATTGACTGTCATGAAAACGAGGAAAAACTTAAAGCTCTTAGTGTTAAATTTGAAAATTTGACTACCGATATAAAACCAATCTTATATGAATTACAATTGAACGCAAAAACAACTGATGTAACTTTATTAACTAATGTATTTCCAGTTTACAGTGCTGTAAATGCTCTTGCTATTGCTGTACTAACCCAAAGAAAAATTAGATTTAATTATTATTTAGCTGATATCGAAATACTAGACCTATTGAACGAAAACCTAGATACACACCATGAAATTGAAAGAATTTTGTATTCTATTGAACATCCACGTGGATCTGTTTTTGTAAGGATAACAAACTCTAATCATCCACAAGAGATGTTCTTTAAAGAGTTAAACCAAATTCGGAAGATAACTGAGCAACACAGGTATTCTTTTTTAATTAATTTAAATGGAGATTTTTCATTCAATGTTACAGATGAGCAAACAGCCTTTGGGGGAATTAAATTTAACAGATGTAGTAATTATGCACTAAAAGAAGTTGACGGAAGACATATCATAGCTGTTAATAATAAAAATGGAACTTTAACTAATCCTAGTATCTACAAAAGAATCAATGGATTATACAGTAATGTTGACATAAGTTTTAATGTCACAGCAAAAACACAATACAACAATAGATTGGTTGAAATAGCAATCACAGAAATGGATTATATAAACAAGCGACTTGTAAACGAAAAACGTCAACAATTTACACTAACCAATTCCTGGGAAAAATATTCTGTTTCTATGGTAAAACAAGAAGATCATACGGTTCTAGATTTTGATGTCTTTTGGTATGATAATGAAGAAGCTGATTTACTAATACGTGATACACAGATAGAACTAGGGAACAGAGAATTTAAATTACCACTTCCCACATTACCCTTAATTCACCCATTGGCATGGCAGACAAGATGTGAAAATATGCGCTTAAGATTTGACCTTTCAAATGAATCTATTACAACACAGTATATTAGGGCTAATGATAGGGCTAGCACTTACAGCAATCCTAGTGTACTACAAAATATTAATATTTGGCCAAATTCAATAAGGAAGTATAAAATAACTTTTCAGGCACTAATTAAATCTGAAAATGATATTGGAAGAAAAGCTAACTTAGTGATTTGGGACATGAAAGGGAATTATCCTGGCGGTTCAGGACCAATAGCTTTTGAATCAGGCAGATATGAAATTTCAAGTTTATGGGAAAAATTCAGTGTAGAAGCTGAAATTGTACCTAGTACAAATATTAGATGTGAAATCTACTGGTTTGATAATGAGGAAACAGACATACTAATAAAAGATGCTGAATTAATTTATAGTGAAATATGAATTATGATTTATAAATTAAAGTTAAACTTATCCATAAAATAAAGTCGTATCGTTTCTAAAAATATTCTTTACTATTTTTGTATTTTAAAAAATAATAAAGAAATACTTATCTTATAAATTGTTCAAAAATCAACATAACAAATTAATATAGTCAAACTTATTTCAAACCAAGGATATAGAGCATTTTTAATCCTTTTAATAATGCTCTATATCCTTATTTTAAATTCTCAAAAATATTTAATGTACCGCTTATGTCTTTACAACTTATTGTAGACAATCTTCTGCATCAAAATTAAATTAATCAATCGTAACGTCCATTAGATTTTTCTAATAAAAATTTTTTGTGTAAAAAAGTTTCAAGTTTACTAAAATCTGTTGAAGAATATTCTCCCTCATGGGGATCACAATGATGTGAATCCTTATACAACTGAAACATATTCCACGGTACTGCATCGGAAACCTCAAATTTACTTTTTAGTTTTGGACAAAGACCTTTATTTAGTCCGCCCTGAACAGGAAAAGCAAAGTTTTTATATAGTGTGTCTGTCGCACCAGAATAGTTATCCACTTTAGTTGAGAAGTAGCTTACGCCATCAAAAAATTCATCATATCTTATAAACTGCAATAATAGTTGTGGGATAATATATTCTGGTTTGAATGTGTTAGTCGTATTTTTTACACGTACAGAACATGCTGCCATTAAAGGCCAAATAATTAAATAAGAAATTACTTCATTTGGTTCATTTAACCTATCCGCAAATAAGCGTTTTTTCATAATTGTACCGAAATCATAGAATTTCTTAATTATCTTCTCTATAAAAACAACAGGTGGTGTAGATAAATCTATATAACTTATATCATCCGATTTAAATACTGAAGTCTGAACCGTATTTAAATCCGGTTTATTAAGTTCTTCCCAGCAGGTTAAAGGAGAGCTTCCTAAATAGATACATGGTACCCCAGGAATACTGTATCTATTTGTGCTGACTATTCCCCGAAGTTCTAACGGAATATGAAACATTTCTTCACTTGTAAATACATGATCCGTACCGACCCGCATTTTATAGAGGAATTCATTGTCAAAGTTTTGAAGTGTTTTTATATCATTGAAATGATTTGGTATAGACACGTTATTTATTAAAACTCTACGAAATTCTATAAAAGCCTTTGACGGAAAACCTTTATAATATTCTTTTAAAGAATTAATAATCCCATTACACAAATCCTTTACAAGTTCCAAATCCTTTTTTGTAATCACTGTTTCTAATGTTGCACTGCAGATGCTCTCTAACCCTGAGATATAAGTAATGAAGCAATCTTCAAGATACTCTATAAAATCATCATTCTCCCTAGTTAGAGGTAACTTTCCCACCTCCTTATATAATTTAATGATAGGCAGCACTTCTAAAACCCAGTTTCTTAAACGGGTAATTTTTTTAGCGTCTTTTGAAAAATCAGATGGTGAGAATTCACTGGCTTGCTTTTCATTATAAGGATAAAATTTAAATTTCTTAGGTTCATTTATTTTTTGTAACTCTTCATATAAATTAAATGCAATATCAATTTCCTGTTTACTAGCGTTGCTGTCTTCTTTTATATGATTTAGTTTAAATGCTTTCTCTATTAAATCTGTTCTTAATTTTAAAATAGTAATCACATCACTTTTCAAACGAAAATAATTAATAAAGGTTTTACACTTTCTCAATATTACGGTATCAATTTTCTTATATAATTAAATTATTCTCTTTATTTATTTTATGTATCTGTTCCCTTTGAACCCTACTATTATAGGGTTCTTTTTTTATAATCATATATTTATTAATTAATTTATCGATTTCCTGACTTAAATAGAGAACTTTCGTATGACTAAAACCATGCTTATTTACCAGTTCTACTAATTCCATTTTTTTATTTTCTATTAGATCATTTAACTTCGCTACAAACATAAACTTTTTTATTTCACACTCCCCCTGAGCAAAATAAAAAGAGCTGCTCCCAGCTCTGATATAATAAAAACCTTTATTATTACAGTGTAAAATTTTCCGTATTCTATTATAAATGAATATATATAACACTAACAACAATAATTTCTAGTGTATCAATAAAAAGCAGCAATATTTAATTACTGCTACAACTTCTTTATAAATTCGTTATTAATAAAAACATATTCTTCTAGTTCATCAGCTTCACCATACCAAGCTTCCAGCTTTATAATATGTTCTGCTACTTCTTTTAATATCAAATTCATAAATAATGAAATAGGTATCACATTATATTCTTTAAATTGGCTATAAATGACCATTCATTACCTTTTAAATTTGTATAATAGTCATTCTCTTCTTCCCAGTTTCCTACGTGCCACCTCATATATAGAAAATCATCTTCTGCTAATGCTTCATTTATCTGTTCCTTTGTAATTGGAATGTCTGTGCTACGATTAACTTTTATATATTCTTTAACAAATGGAAACTTTAACGCTGCTTCTTCCCAGCTTCCTGTATTTATTAATTCCACCAATTCTTTATATTCATCCTTTATAATTACTTTACCTCGAAAGGCTGTATACATTTCAAAAGACAAATTTATCACCTTCTTAAATTCATTATGAATTTAATTAACATATATACTTAACTACACAATAGATGGTTTTAGAAATCGTACTACGTTTCCCTTTTCACTAAATTCACTCTCATTGTTACAATTTTTCGAGGTGAGATCCACTATATAACTCTCTGAAATTTTAAAAGTTCTTTCCTCATTAAACATTGTCAAAGGAACTGATACTCCAACATTATTATCTAAATGACTTAATACCATTACAGGTATAGTTTCTCCTTTTAATAAATCAACATATGAGGTCTTAACTTTATAATAATGTCCTTCTAAAAAATGCATTTTTCCGTTTATTAAATCCACTGCAACTCCATTATTACAATACGCTAAGTTTTGATTTAAAAAATGAATATCGTCTGATACTTTAATAAATTTCATCGTTTTATTATCAAATATATAGTAACCTTCTCTTACTACAAAAAGATTATGTGGATTGATAAACTCTAGCAGATAATGTGTGACTTCAAAGCTAGTATCTCTCTCAATCATGTCTCTGTATTCTACATAAAGTTTCTCTAACTTTTTAAATGTACTTAGTTTGATCCCCTGATTTGGTCTTGATGCAAGTGTTAAGTCATCTAATACCCATTTAGCCACATATGTTGACGTTGGAATCATTTACAATTTACCCCCTTCAAAATTCTATATATGAACATATAAACTATTTAAATTTAATAAATTGGGCTCTACTTAAAGTATAGGCAGAATCTATTTAATAACTAAGATAATTCTCTAACTTTTTTATATTTACTTCTTTTGAACTCCCCCCACTTTTACTTCGTTTAGAAGTAAGGGATTCCTAAGTAAAGAGTTCTATCGAACTCTAAATAAAAAAGAAGCTGTCCCATAAGCAGTGAAACCGACTTATGAGCAACTCCTTTTAAATGCCCTATGCAAAGGGACCATTTAAATCATCTATAAGTAACTTTTACTATTTTCGTTTTCCAAGCAAAACATTTATATGATAGCCATCCCTATAAAGTGTAACTTTGCGACCATCTAATTCTATTGTTCGAGAGCTTGCAGTAGGATTTTTCATGATATTGTACAGATAATATCCTTTAGTTGGTAAGAGGTTTTTTAGGATTTTTTTCACAGGAGTCGGCTGCTTGTTTATAAGTGTCACTCCACCTCTTAGATACATTTCATTCGCTAGATTGATAAGCATTTCAAATGCCATTCCGCAGTTTCCTAGCCTCATTGTTATTCCTCGCTTTTTATTCAAAGGATTACTTGATTGAGTTTCTATAAAATAGTAATTAATATATAATTAGACTATTCAAATCTTAAGTGGTGATGCAAATGACTGAAACAATTCGAATTGCTCTTTTCACTCTTGTAGGAATAAGTGCCATATTTTCCGTAATTAAAGAATTTCAAAAACCAGAAAAGAGAAAGTTTTGGGTTACATTCGAAGCTTTAGTTCTGCTCGGAGCAACCTGGATGTTAATAGGACTTCTCATATAACCTACATAATTAGTACACTCCCTTTGAATAAAACTAAACATTCCGTCAATAATGTATATGACATTAGATTTTCTCCTTATTCCCCCTTGGAGATGAGCAGTTAGTTTTAGCTAACTGCTCCTTTATTTATAACAATGATAAAATTATTTAGAATGATTCTTCTTTATTTCTCAATATAAGGAGGCTTGGATTTTTATTAATACTCCTGTAGTATATAAACAAAGAGTAAGGTAAGAGTTACTCTTTGCCATTTTAGGAAAGGGCCTGCTATTTATAGCAGGTCCTTTTTGTTAAACTACAACTAAAATAGCGTTTTTATTTAAAATAACAGCTCTAAATCAATTGGACATATTCACTAATTTATTCATCACTAAATCCATGTTAAAATCTCTTGTGAGTACGACATAGCTCAATTTTGTAAAGCCCTGTAACATTTTTATAGGGCTTCTTTTTTTCAATAAGACGTTAGTTAATTGTGCTGACTACCTTGATTTACAAAATCATATTTTGTTCACTTTTTTGATACATTTATGAAACATTCATATGTTACGTTATATAAGTCCTTTTTTGGATCATATTCATTCTGTTAAAAAGTCCTAGTCCCCACTAGGGCTTTTTGCGTTTAAATAAAGAGGTGTACTGTATTTCTCAATGCACAATATTACTTAACATGGTAAAATAATATTTGGATTGGCGTCCAATACATATTATTAAAATTAAGATGGTTCAAGTCGGAGGAAGGCACCTTTGGGTGTCTTTTCTTTATTTCTCAATATAACACTTTTAAAAATATGATATTATTTTAATGCAAAGTCCCTTTTGTGCAATGAGATAGTAGTACCCAATAAAAAGGCCCACCTATTTCCGTAGGTGGGCCTTATCTTTATTACACAATACAAAATTATGCTCTCTATTTCTCATAAACTTTATGTAATTATACATATATTAAAAAAATCAAACTAAACGAATATTACATGTAGTAAAATATAAATTGTGGACACGTTCTATAAAGCAGATTCTTTTGAAAGACGTAACATATCGACCATTATAAAAGATATGCCTTCACTCTATTACTGATTTCAAATCTCTTGTACTTTGTGAACTAACAATCTGGTGTATATAGACGATTCTGTTTTATAGGATGTGTTTACCCGTATAACAAAGGGATAATACGGGTAAATTTATACAAAATGAATGTGGTTCAAGTCGGAGAAAAGGCACCTTAGGGTGTCTTTTTTTATGGGGTACCGCCACACATCCATCAACTTAAGGTATATTTTTATACAAAATGCGGTCTTTCCATATAGTTTTTTATTATCTTTTATAG
>NZ_JBBBBL010000041.1:0-8440 GCF_037120585.1 Bacillus sp. CCNWLW194
GAACACGGAAGTTAAGCTCTCTAGCGCCGATGGTAGTTGGGACCTTGTCCCTGTGAGAGTAGGACGTCGCCAAGCAATCTTAAGACGAGTCAGAATGACTCGTCTTTTTTGTATGCTTTCATACCTCTGTTAATTGCCTGTTTAACTCCTTCTAAATAGGCAAATCCATGTCTTTTATCTGGTTCTAAGTAAGTACCTTCTGCCCATTCATTCCATGCATTAATAAATAAAAACTCGCTTTTGTAAAGAGAATAGGTACGATGGATTTGCTTGCTTAAATATATTGTGAACTTCTCAGGGGTAGAACCTAGGAAGATGCTGCTATTTAAGTCTTTGCGGCGTGCTGTGTTGTCCCAGTCAACAAAGGCACCAGGGAATGTTTTTTTCTCTGAAGGAGATCGCTTTAATATATACATCCACACTTTATCGTAATCCCAAGCGTTTATTTGTTTACCAGACTCGTATATGGTTTTATTTATGTCTGAAGAGCTATCATGAGCAATTGTATAAAAAGGCTCAAATTGAATGCTAGCATCGAATCCATCTATATTAGGAAGTGGAAAGCTGTTTAATGTTTCTGCAAAATATATACCTTTCAAACCATTTTCCTGGGCGAGTGTATTCCAATAATTGAGCATTTGCTCACAATCAGGGATATGACCAGGACGATAAATAATGAATAATGGTTTATCATCTATACGTATATATCTCTCATCTTGGAAAGCTTGTAATAAATACTCAAAGTGTTCTTTCCAATCCGATAACTCTCCGTAATTTTGAGGCATTAATATGTGACTATCAAGACCATCCCAAGTTTTTGTCCACGGTTCATTTGCCCAAGAAAGGCAAAATGGAAAATTGGGTTCCTTTATCTTAAGTACTTCATTAAAGGGTGTCTCCAAAAGCCTCTTTCCTTTAAACCAGTAATGATAATAACAAAAACCATATATTCCGTGTGCTTTAGCGATTTCTGCTTGCCACTTTCTTACGGATGGGGTGGTTAAGTCATAATAAAAATCTTGATAAGGTTCTCTAGGTTGATAATGTCCTGAAAATAAAGGTCGTGCACTTTTAGTATTTGTCCATTCAGTAAAACCTTTACCCCACCATCGGTCATTTTCTTTTATTCGATGAAACTGTGGTAAGTAAAAAGCGATTATTTTCAAGATATATCCCCCTTATGTTCTTCACAGTGCAAGTGGTGGGAAGTTACTTTTGGTTTTTGGGCTCCATTCTAAAGTGTGAGATATGTTATTTACTTGCTGTTTTGGTATGCTCTATATTGAATTCAGTTTTACAATTTATTTGATATGGAAATCTTGGATGATTCAATATATGGCTGCGATGAAAAATGATGTTCATTATGAAATTACGTGCATTACCATGAACGAAAAGGGTTAATCTTTTTGGAGAACAAATAGGGCTTGGGGTAATCGATTTACATCATCAAAAAAGTCCCGTAGCTTTAAATACTTCTCATAGTGATTTTTAATATAAATTCTAGGTATAACAGTTTCTCCGTAAAAACTACTATTTCTAACGTCTCCTGCCCCTGTAGGACTGTGAACAAAATTGCCACTGTCATAATCTGAGATGGCACGATTTATATTTGGAAAAGCCTGAGATAAAGTTTTATGCCACCCGGTTTGAATTAATTCAGGGTGTTCCTTGAATTGTTGACAGAAATCGAGAAAATAGCGTGCTTGTGTTGTTCCAATGAAGATTCCACCTGGACGAAGAATTCTTGAAAATTCCTTTATCCAATGTTCTGCAGTTTCTTCGGATAAATGTGAGAATACAGAATAAGCAAATATGATGTCTAATGAATTATCACTAATAAATTCTACAGGTGGGTGTGGATTGGCTGTTTTATATATCCCTCTTCCTAACGTTTCATTGCAAATATTAATCATTGCGGGATCTACATCAATACCAAGTAAATTTTCATCATGAACATCTCTGAAAAAGAAGCGTATAATTCTTCCCCATCCGCAACCGAAGTCTAAAATTTTACGTTCTTTATTCAAAGGAACACCTAAATTTTGGGCATATGTTTTTACATGGCTATAAAACAAATATGCTTCATAAAGAGCATGTTCATAGGAAGCACCTACAAATTGTTGTTGAATTTCTTCAGGGGGGAACATAGGTACTGGGATGCCGTTGATCTTTGTTTGTGAGCAACTTTGTATAAATAGATTTAGAAGTTCAATATCAGATAGTGGACTAACAAGGTTATCAAAATCACTTCCTAACTTAAAGTTATGCATTTGTTAAACCTCCGAATGATGTAGTGATTAACAACTATCTACTTGTTTTTTACTAACAAAAACATGCAAAAATTCAGCATCTAACCCTAGTGATCTATCCTTTTGTAAATAAACAATGGTATACATATTTGCATGTGTATAAATATATTCAATCATATCTTGGCCCCAATCAAATGTTACTAAAGACCCATTCTCATCTATAGGATTTCCGTGATAAATTGGCTCTTCAATATACTCAATTCCTTCTTTATTGATTCTTGCTCGTTGTAAAGTCTTTGGGAGTGTATGATACCAAGGAACAGTAAATACATGAGCACCGCCAGGTTTTAAGATACGCTCTATTTCTTTAAAGGCTTTGTTTGGCTCCATTACATGTTCAAAGACATCTTGAGTAATAAACAAATCAAAAGATTCATTTGGAAAAGTCATGTTTTCTAAGTTCTCACATCTAATTCCTTGAAAGTATTGGCCGAGAGGGTAGTTTTTAAAGTATTGAGAATATGTATAGTTTTTGCAGTTTTTTATTAGTAGTTGAGTTGTAATCCCGCCAGGAGAGGATTCGTGGATATGATAGGAACCCCATTTCGGAAAAAATGTATTTAAAACATGGATTAAAGCTCGCTGCCTTGGTATAGAGTGGCATGTAGAACATAAGTAGTGATCTCTAAGCCAATCATTATGCTCTATAAATGTAGCTTCCTTCTCACAAATAACGCAGTATCCATTATTGTGCTTCAAATTACCTTCCACATGACATCACTCCTGTGTAAAAAATGCATATGGCACACACGTCACCAATCAACTAAATCAAATTGAGTGGGGGAAAATTAGGGAACCCATAAAAGTAAGATTGGTAGAAAGAAATAATCAACGGGGGAGAACCCCACCGCTAATTAAAGTTTCACTTTATGCTATGCGATATATTTGCTTTTATTCATTGAAGAATATATAGACTTAAAATATCCCTTTCGTGTATGGATACATTTCAAAGTCCTTTGCATATATTTCTGTAACTAAATCCATTGTTTCTTTGTCATAAAAGCTTGCGTATGTTGGAAATTGGGGAAAGGCTTCATCTGTAATACTAAGCTCTGCATAGCTTCCTGTATAAACCATCTTGTGAGCGCGATGATGACCTGAACTTGTAAGTTTTGTTAGGTCGGATTTAATTAAACCGTATTCGTTTTCTATTTTGGGAATTTGCTTATTAAAATCTTCTAAAGGTATATAGCGTTGGATAAAGGCTTCTTCACCTTGGACGTATTGTTGACTAAAGTGCATATCTATTACTTGAGAATTGGAACCAAGTGCTTGAACGTAATATAAAAATTGTTTGAATGATATTCCTTGTTTACTATGCTTGTCATTATAAAAACACTTTCGGATACTATCCCATTGAGGGCTAGCATAAGGATTGTCAGCAAGTAATAAAAATGAGCTAACGGCCCTTGTATAGGGATTTCGTACGAGTTTACAAACATGTTTTTTTGATTCTAGCAGACCGCTATGTAACGCCTGTATATAATTGGGGTTATTTTTATATACCCAGAACTCATAGTAATGAATAAAATCATTGTATTTCTTTGCTTCAGGAAATAATCCAATTTGAAAAAAGAACCAATTAGCTAATGTAGTACATCCGCTCCTGTGGCTCCAGAATAGTATAAGTGGAAAGTCTTTATGGAAATGTGGAATTCGATCTTTATGTAGGGTTACATAATTTAAAAGTTCTTGATGTATATTTTTCATGAGTTTAACACTCCTTTTTTTAAGGTATAGGAAGAGGATTTTTTATTAATCCAATATATTCATGGAAATGAGTAAATATTATGAGTGTATTTTGCTGTCATCTTAAATAAGATAGCGATTCTAAAAGGGGAATGTAAAATAAAGATAATGAAAATGTATAAGAGGCATACAATTATAAGAGAATGAATAATAGATATGACCAAGTTCATTTATTTGTATTTCTAGGTGTGATAAGTAAAAATCTTATTACTAGAGAGGATATTATGGGGAAGAATAATTATTTAATAGTAGGTGGAAATAGTTTCATTGGTATTAACCTCGCATTAGGTTTATTGAAACAAGGTCAAAATGTAAAAGTATTTTCCAGACATATAAATAATTTTCCTCAAAATATTATAAGTGAGGTTGAATTTATTAAAGGGGATTTAGCAAATGTTGAAGATATATATAAAGCTTTAGTAAATGTGGATATTATTATTTACTTAGCTGCAACGTCAAATGTAGCAACTTCAATTGAAGATGTTTTCGGAGATATGAACAGTAGCTTTTTTTTTCTTAATTTCATGGAAAGTGTTAAAACTTTTCCTATTAAAAAAATTGTATTAGCATCTTCTGGAGGCACAGTTTATGGTGAACCGGAATATTTACCTATTAATGAGGAACATCCATTAAAACCACTTTCTCCTTATGGAATAACAAAAGTGTCGCTTGAAAATTATTTGTACTTTTATAAGAGAAAATATGGAATTGACTATGTTGTATGTAGATATTCTAATCCATATGGGAAATATCAAAATCCTTTAAAGAAAGTCGGGGCAATAAATTGTTTTTTGTATCAGCATCTCAGTAATGAAAAGATTAATATATATGGGAATCCACAAGAGATTATTCGAGATTATATTTATATCGATGATTTAGTTGAAATCACTATACAACTATCACAATTAAATCGCTTGAAATCTTGTGTGTATAACATAGGAAGTGGCAAGGGTCTCTCTTTAAAACGAATTATAGTAGAATTGGAGAAATTAACGGAAAGAAAAGTGGATTTTATCTGTTATAAACAAAAGCAAGAAAATGTTCAACAAATCATTTTAAATATAGATAGGGTAAGACGAGAATGTAATTGGGAACCGAAAATAGATTTCAAAAGTGGAATTAGATTAAATAAGCTATGGATTGAAGAGTTCTTATATAGTAAAAAATAATAAGCCATGCCCTACTTCTGTATAAGTAGAGCGTGGTTTATTATTTTATTTCTTTTTTTATTACCCAAAGGTCTTGATGTTCCCACCAAAAACCTTCAGAGTACTTTTGGATGATAGGGTTATAAGGTAATAATTTAATTTTGTCACATACGTAAGAGGGGCTAACAATCGTTTGCCCATATTGATTAACATCTAAATCGAGTTGTTCACTAGAGGGAAGAAACCAATAACCTTGTTTATTTAAATCTGGACAGTTGAAGTGCTTTTTACTTTGATATCCATGAGTTGTGAAAATGAATAATCCGCCAGGGGAAACAGCATTATACAATGTTTGAAGCCAACGAAGCCAAGTTGTATCAGGCATATGAGAAAAAAAGGATAGACAAAAAACGATATCGTACGTAGACGAGGCTAATTTTACTTGTTCAGGTTCAGGGTGAGATAAGATAGAAGAAGTATTTAATGTACTTTCAATAAAAGTAATAGCTTCTTCATGTATATCACAGGTAGTTATACGTAAGTTCGTTTGTAGGTTTAATAAATGACGTGTTACGCAGCCATATCCGGATGCGAATTCTAATAATTTAATTGGAGTGTCTACAGGAGGATAAAAGGAAGTAATTAAATCTAAGAGTGTTTCTGCTGATTTTCTCCCGTCTTTAAAATAATAATCTATCGCTTCCTTTTTTGATGGGAAGACTGGATTAGTGACAAGGAATTGAAAGATATGATCCTCTGGATGGATACTTGCATTTACATTGTAGTTGTGTGCAATTTGAGAAATCAAATCTTTATGTGCCTCTATAAATTCTTTCAAAGAGTAACCCCCTTAAATAATAGTAAGGTCTTACAAGAGATACTGATGGAAAAGAAAATATATAATTAAATCTTCAAATATGCTTTAATGTACTTTCTATATGCGTACATTTTCTTTTTTGAAATGTCGTCGATAGTAAAGGTTTCTTTAATGAAATTTTGCATTTGTACAACTTCACTGTAATGGGAATATGAATCTTCTGTTCTCGTTACACTATTTGTATGTCGTCTATGATAGTTTAGAGGTTTTGGATTGAAATAAATATTCCCCTCTTTAAGAATAGAAACATAGAAAAACCAATCACCAGCTACTTTAAACTTTTCTAATTGTTGTTTTGTTTTTTGTATATCTATGTTTTTAAAAACTACACTTGAGACATTAGGTATGGTGTTTTTGATAAGTAACGTATCTTGTATTTCATCTGTCCCTTTGCGAAAATAAGAACTCTTCCATTTTTCTTTATCAATATCATTTGTGTAATCTAAATAATGATTGGCTAGGATACGTCCTTGTTCATCTATTTGTTTTGATTGAGTGTAGCTTAAGGTAACATCACTATTTATATGAAACCCTTGTATTGCTTCTTCTAAAAATGTCTGATCACATAAGTCATCCGCCTCTGCAATCCAAATATAATCACCGGTTGCTGCAGAGACGCCTTTTATCCATTGTTTAAATACAGAACCAGAGTTTCTATCATTAATAATTTGCTGAACTTTTAGATGGGACTTATTTTCGTTTGAGAGCAACTGTTCAAATATAGATACACTATTGTCATTAGAGGCATCGTCTAGGAAAATTAGTTCGTAAAGGGGATAGGTTTGGTTTAATATGGATTTAACTCGATCAGGTAAGTATTTTTCGTAATTATAGTTCGGTAAGATCACGCTTATTTTTTTATAATTATGCTCAAGCAGGCCTAATAATTGATAAATGTAATGAAGGAAGTTGAACTCTTTTTCGATAAGTTCTTGCCCAAATCTCCCTTTGTGTAATCGTAAATCTTCATCTCCAAGAAATTCATATATTCTTTCCAACATCTTCGGTAAATTTAAAAAGTCTACTAAAGCGCCAGTTTGTTCCGTAACAACATCTTCAAAACCTCCAGCGTTTTTAAACCCTATAACAGGGAGTTTTGTATCTAATGCTTCTAAAACAACATTTGGAAAAGGATCTTCTCTTGAAGTTAATAAATATAAATCAGCCCCGGCATTATATAAACCGATATCTGGAGTGGGCTCCACTAACGTGAAATGTGCTGTATATCTTTGGGATAGCGTATTTAAAAAATGAACATCTGCTTTCCCAACCCAGATAAAATGAATATTCTTATGAATTTTTCTTACTGAGTAAGCAATAAGTGAGAATAAATCTATCCCTTTTCGATGATCAGCGAAACCTACCCCCAAAATGATTTTGCTATCTAGAGGCAGGTTGTGTTTTTTTCGTAATTCGTTTCTAGCTTTTGCAATATTGTTCTTATAAGGATTATGGTTAAATAAACCTTGGGGGAGAATGTGGCACTTTTGATGGTCTAATTGGGTGATTGTAAGGAATTTTTCATACACGTACTGTGAAGGGAAGACAACTTTGTAAGCAAACTCGGCAATGTTTCTAGCTTTTCCCTCGGCAGAGTACTGTTGTATTAAATGCGGCAATTCATGTATTAATGAAATAACTTTTATATTGTGTTTAGCTAGTAATGCAACTATATCACCACTTATGACGGTACTACATATGGCAATGGTATAGTCTTGTGATAATAACTTCTTTATTAATAATTCGATTTTTTCTTCCGTCGGGTAGTTTTCCTCTAGGCAATAAACAGGACCATATTTTTGAAAATCTTGGATTAAAATGCCCGTTCCAATAGAAATAATTGCGACGGAGTATTGAAAGTTTTCTTTAAGAGCTTTAATGGTATGTAAAGAAAGCAGCTGTGCTCCGTGGAAATGGGCATCATGGGATACATAAATGATCTTCTTATTAACATGCATTTCATAACGCCTCCTAAGTTAATTAGAGTTTTAGTAAATGTATGGTGCATTTATAATTCCCTAGAGAGAAGTGGTAGGAGATAATTGTGAATGTAGCTGGAATGTACTCGAAATAAAAATGCTACCTTTAATATATATTTGTTTGGCTTGATATTCATTCTTTAGAAAGGTGTAAGTGGTAAGAAAGAAAGTATAAACTGTCGATTATGAAAGTGACTGCACCAGTTTGTTAATCTCTAGGGACACAGTATAAATGAAGAAGGTTCAATACCCTTTATAATTTATAAAATAAAAAGGATAAAAGGTATTGACGATTAGAAGATAGAGGTGTAATATAGAACAAGTCGCCGATGCAATAACGCAAAACACGACAAACGAAATAAAAAAACTTAGTTGACA
>NZ_JBBBBL010000042.1:0-6490 GCF_037120585.1 Bacillus sp. CCNWLW194
ATAAAAGATAATAAAAAACTATATGGAAAGACCGCATTTTGTATAAAAATATACCTTAAGTTGATGGATGTGGGGTACCACCACATCGCTATCAAGCTAAAGAATCAAAATACCCCAAAACGAAAATTCTATCCGTTATTGTCTATTGATAATGATGCGTTATGTTAACCTTACATGTATAGAACATACATTTTTTAAAAAAATAAAGACACTGGTACAAGAGACAGATTCTTTTTTACATTTAATATACTAAATGCAAAAAAGGAGCTTGATTATTTATGCCATCAAAAAAAAGAAATTGTTTCAATCCTTGTGAATTTCCTTATTCATTATTTCCTTGTGCATTTCCTTGTGCAGTTCCAGAGCCTATAAAACCAATAGACCCTACAAAATTTGATTATATCGTGATTGGTGCCGGAACTGCTGGAGGGGTAATCGCCAAAGAATTAACGGATGACAAAAGTACTTCTGTACTAGTGCTAGAAGCAGGAACAAATATGACGAATGAGCTAAGTAACCCTAGCGTTCTTGCCGCCATTAATACAACCCGAGGTAACAGGTTTAGCTTTAATGTTACTTCTGAATTAGAATCAACTATTGCACGTACACTTATTGCAACAAATGGTCGCGCCATAGGGGGAAGTTCAGAAATTAGTGACATGTACGCCGTACGTGGGAGTAAAGAGTTGTATAATCAGTGGGCAAGTCTTGTTGGTAATCAATGGAGTTACGACAAGATTAGCTCCTTATTTGTAAAAAATGAAACCTATACAGGATCGACACAAGACCCTGATGAACGAGGATCACAAGGGCCAATCTTTATTAGGCAACAGAGTATTCCCCCTAATGGATTGATCAATACGTTAGTTCAAGCAACAAACACTGTATTGGGAACGCCGATTGCTGTGGACTATAATACTGGCATAAGGGATTGTACATTTTATAAATCGCAAATTATTCAAAAAGAAGTTAGCCCAGGTCAATTTGTCCGATCCTCAACGGCAACAGGTTATTTAAATGACCATATTGTCAGTCAAGGAAACCAGTTCCATCCAGATGAATTTGGAGTTGGTGGAAGAAAGTTAGTTATTTTAGCTAAAACAACCGTTAACAAAATTTTATTTAAGAAAAAAAATGGACTGAACATTGCGGTTGGGGTTGAATTTGTCAAGGATGGTGTTTCACATAGAAGGTTTGCAAGAAAAGGCATTATCGTCTCTGCAGGATTTTTTTCCTCAGTCATTCTACAACGTTCAGGAATCGGTAAATCGGATGATTTGGCTAAAGCAGGTATACCAACATTTATAGAGAGTCCAAATGTGGGTCACAACCTTCAAACTCATGGTTATGTTGGATTAGGAGTTGAAATAGATACCTCCCAAATTCTTCCGATATTTTTTGCTGATCCCAACTTTCCACTTATCTTAGGTGCTTTCCAAGCAGAGAATCCAATGAATCTACTAGAAAGTCGTCGTCTCCAACTGATAGGGGCTCCTATCCCATTTTTTATCCCTGCTCCAGATGTGATCAGCAATGGTTGGAGTTTAGATTTAACTTTCCAAACCACTCCAAGTATCATGAGTTTTGGTATTGTAGACGTGAATACAAAAAGCAGGGGTACAGTGCTAGTAGAACATAGCGATCCAGAAGCTTATCCATCTCTTAACTTCAATCCGTTGGAAGATTCCAATGACCTAACGTATATGGTCGATCAATATAAGAGAATTTATAATATTATTGTAGAGGCTAGAGATCCACTGAAATACCCAAATAACGGAATCGGGAAAGTTGTATATCCTCCGGAAAGTATATTCCAGCTACCTGACAATGATCCCAACAAACAACAGCAGCTTGAGAATTATGTCAAAGCCTCTTACACGAACTTCTCTTTAGGCGGGCAGTGTCGGATGGGACAGACAATTCAAGAAGGGGTTGTCGATGGATTCCTCAATGTGTTTTGTACCAAAAATCTTAAGGTTGCCGATCTGTCCATTTCGCCTATTATTCCAGATGGTCAGCCGTCCGCCGCTGCTCAGATGATCGGACTAAATGCGGTACGGTTTATAAAAGAGGATCCCTCTCCATATGTAATGACAGATAAGGAACTTGAAGATTACGAAAATGAGATTAAAAAAATATAAATTAAATATTTATTCATTGGTTTTATTCTTATTTTTCGATCTAAAGATTGCGCTTTGGCTAGAATGCGGCTTGCCTTGTGGGGAAGAACCCCATTGCTATCAAACTAATAAAAAGAAATATCCTCAAAATGAAAAAAATACGTTATTCTTTCTATAGAATCATAGGAAAGGATGGCGTTTTTTGTATGTCTATTTCTGTAGCTAACGAACTACAACTATTTTCACAGGAGATTCAGAGTCTTTTATCCCCCAATACCTTACAGAATCTAGCTAGAGATGTTGAGTTTGTACAGCGAACAAGTAAGTATCAAGCACAAGATTTAGTAGCTTTATGCGTATGGGTAAGCCAAAGTATAGCAAAAACTTCCTTAACCCAGTTATGTAGTTGTTTAGAAGCATCAACAGAAGTGCTTATAAGTCCTGAAGGACTAAATCAAAGATTTAACGCCGCAGCCGCACAGTTTCTACAGAAAGTATTAGCCAAACTTCTCAACCAAAAGTTATCGTCAGCTAAGCTGCTCTCTTCTCCATACACTTCTATTTTCAAGCGTATTCGCATCCTAGATTCAACTGCATTTCAACTCCCGGATGTCTTTTCATCGGTTTATCCAGGTGCAGGAGGATGCAGCCATACAGCAGGGATGAAAATTCAGCTTGAGTATGATCTATTAAGTGGACAGTTCCTACATATTCATACAGGCCCAGGTAAACAACATGATCGAACCTATGGCTCTCTGTGTGTCCCAACTGTGACAGCAAAGGATTTATGTATCCGAGATTTAGGTTATTTTCATTTAAAAGACCTTCAATATATACAAGATAAAGAGGCCTACTATATCTCTCGTATCAAGTCCAATACACGTATTTATCAAAAAAATCCTAACCCGGATTATTTTCAAGACGGAAGAATTAAGAAAGGTACAGAGTATATACAGATAGATATGGAGACGTTAATGAACTCCCTCCAACCAGGACAAACATATGAAATAGATAATGCTTATGTAGGAATGATTGATAAAGTGCCAGCTCGTGTAATTGTTCATCGATTAACAAAACAACAGCAACAAAAACGATTACAAGATCAAGCTGTAAGAGAAAAAAAGAAAGGAATGAAGCATTCTCCTCGTAGTAAACGACTCAGCCGTATCAATGTATATATGACAAACACCCCTACAGATATTGTCCCGATGGGGCAGGTACATGACTGGTATTCTTTGCGTTGGCAAATCGAAATTTTATTTAAAACGTGGAAGTCATTCTTTCAAATTCATCATTGTAAAAAGATAAAACCAGAACGATTGGAGTGCCATTTATATGGTCAATTGATTGCTATTCTACTCTGTTCTTCTATCATGTTTCAAATGCGCCAATTGCTCCTTATGAAGAAAAAACGAGAGCTTAGTGAGTATAAAGCCATATATATGATTAAAGACTATTTTCTTCTTCTATTCCAAACTATACAAAAAAACACCCAAGAGCTATCAAAGGTGTTACTTCGCCTGTTCAATCTCCTACAGCAAAACGGACGAAAATCTCATCGGTATGAGAAGAAAACAGTCTTTGATATATTAGGTGTCGTTTATAATTGTACCATGTCTGATAATCAAGCGGCTTAATTCAAAAAAATGAAACCCGCTAGGGTTTATTTCGTATGTAAATCTTTAAATTTCCTACACGTAGCCTTTAGAAAAAAGAAACAGCCTCTACTATAATTGACGTTGTATGAGCTTAGCTTGATGGCAATGGGGTGCTACCCCTATATTCAGGTTTTTTGATTGCTATAACAATAAATGCAAATAGCAGTACCATGAAACCAAGTTGAATATACTGTCTAGTTTGATTAGAGATTACACTTCGAATCCAGTCTGAGAATATCGCAAGTCCTGCACATAATACAATAAAAATCAATAAACCAATCCCTACAATCGCAGATACTCCTTGGAATGGATGAGGTAAACTTATTTGGAAATCCATATCATTTCCCTTTCTTTAAAATCACTTTATATTGATAATGCATTATATTTTCTGTAAAGAAAAGACACCCAAAGGTGCCTTTCTCCGACTTGAACCACATTCATTTTGTATAAATTTATCCGTATTATCCCTTTGTTATACGTGTAAACACATCCTATAAAACAGAATCGTCTATATACACCAGATTGTTAGTTCACAAAGCACAAGAGATTTGAGATCAGTAATAGAGTGAAGGCATATCTTTTATAATGGTTGATATGTTACGTCTTTTAAAAGAATCTGCTTTATAGAACGTGTCCACAATTTATATTTTACTACATGTAATATTCATTTAGTGTGACTTTTTCATATATGTATAATTACATAAAGTTTATGAGAAATAGAGGGTATAATTTGGTATTGTGTAATAAAGATAAGGCCCACCTACGGAAATAGGTGGGCTTTTTTATTGGGTACTACTATCTCATTGCACAAAAGGGACTTTGCATTAAAATAATATCATATTCTTAAAGTTGTTATATTGAGAAATAAAGAGAAGACACCCAAAGGTGCCTTCTCTTGTTGTGGTAAATAAGAAGTAAGGTTTCCATTTTAACTGAAAAAAATAGAACAGGTGCTTAGATTTTATCACGATTTTTTTCTAAATGAACATGCATTATTACATACCACAATAAATCCCTCTATTTTCCATTGGATAAAATACATTACAAATATTGACAAAATTTAAACAAACATTTCTAAAAATTCAAAATATTTACAAAAATCACCAAAGTGATACATCTAAGGTGCAAGTTATAAAAAATATTAAGGGGGAATTTTTATGTTCAAGAAATTAGTAGTAGGAGCATTAGCAACTGGTATTGCATTGACAGGGGGGATCGGGGCAGCGTCAGCGAGTACAGAAGGTGTAGATAGTACTAAACAAGTTGCACCAACAAAAGCATTAATTGCGGACTATTATAATAGTGAATATGATTTTTGGTTCCACGATGTTTCTGGGCAAAATATCTATAGAACTTATGACTTCTATAGTTCTGATGGCTACTTCGCTAATTCTTTTTATAGCGAAGGGAAAACGTGGTATTTTAAAGGTATTACAAGGTACGATGGATATGGCGGTGCATATGGTCACTATGAGGCAAGAAAATAAAGTTTTGATAAAAAAGGCACTCAAATGAGTGCCTTTTTCCGACTTGAACCACTTTAATTTTAACAATATAGTGCTAAGTTTAAAAACTATAGGGATTTGTAAGTAGTTTTTACGAAATTATGAGTGTTTTTTATTCTGTATTTCAATAAGTTTTTCTTTAATCATTTGTATATAATGTTTTTTTTCGGTTAGTTCAAATATAAATAATGCTTTTTTCCAGTTATAAACAACATCTTCTACATTGTGTTGTTTAATCTTTAATAAATACTGACCTTTTAAATAGAATAATTCACCTAATAGGTATAAAGTATTTAGATTAATTGCTAATTTGATGCCCTTATCAATGTATTTTATTGCCTCTTCATGTTGATATGTGGAGGCCAAAGTTTTTGCTAAATTGAAAATGATTTTTAATTTAATTTCTTTATCTCTAGGAAAATCTAACTTATTAAAATTAGTTAAACATTTTCTTAATATATTAATGCTTTTTTCATATTCTTTGTTTTCTGCATAAAATATAGCCATTGTCTGCATAATATCTAATTCTCTTTCTGATAAACAATCAACATTCGTTACAGTTAGTTTTAATCCATTATTTAAAAGAGTTAAAGCAGTTTTTGTTGATCTATTCACCTCAAATATAGCAATTGCTTCATGCCATATTAGAAATTGTTTCTCTTCTTTTGTTTGAAAATTATTTAAGTATTTCTCTTTTTTTACTATTTCATAAAGTTCTTTATATTGTTTTTGTTTTAGGCAATCTTTTATTACATGTTTTACATTTTCTATATATTTAATTTTTTTGTTTTGAGTTAGTGCAAATATATTATTTGGATCAACACCAAGTCTTTCTGATAATTGATATAACAATATGCTAGATGGATAAATCACACCTTTTTCGATCTTGCTAATTTGGCTTTGTGAACATATTCCATGACATAATTCGGATTGAGATATATTTTTTTTCATTCGAAGCTCTTTAATGGTAATACCCAAATCGTTAAATTCCATTTTCTACACCTACTATTTAGCGCTTTATTAGTATAATATTATTTAATCTTAATGTAAAATTAATGTAATTGCAATTATTGTTTGTTGTAAAGGTCTTATCCTTTCTATAGGAAGATGAGGCTTTTTATGCATAAAAAAAGACCCCCTAAGGAGCCTTCCTCCGACTTGAACCACTTTAATTTTAATAATATGTATTGGACTCCCATCCAAATAT
>NZ_JBBBBL010000043.1:0-5823 GCF_037120585.1 Bacillus sp. CCNWLW194
ATTTTAGTTCGCTAAAAGATAAACGACCATATAACATATTAAATTTATAATTTTCACTTTCATTAACGAGAATTATGTAAATCAGCTGTCCATATGGATGGCTGATTTTTTTACATAGAATGATTTTGTCTTTCGATTTTCCTTTTGCTTTTTGGCTAGAGTGCTGGCTCGTCGTGTGGGGGCGAACCCCCACATATTACGTATCAATTTTCGAATAAGAACTATTTCAGAGCGAATGATCTAAGCGGTTCGGCTCGTATACTTGCTTGTCCAAGTCGAGAACCATTGCTTTGCTTTTTGTCTGTCGGCTTGGCGAAAAAAGCATACGAGCCGAAAAAATTTCTACAAGGATGAAGCAAAGCGGAAAAGGTGGAGATTTTTTGAGTGTTTTTCTCAAAAAATACTACCTGTTCCTTGTAAAAATTTTAGCTCTTAAGGAAAAAGAGAAAAAAAGACCAACTTTTAGTTGGTCTTTTTTTAAAATATCAAAGGGGCTATTTAGCCCCTTTGATATTAGAAGAGAGGGAATGTTAGCAAAAAGTGGGACAATCCCAGTCATACCAATGGATTTGGCGTTTTTTCTTGTGTTCATATTTGATAGCAATTGTGTTCATTTTTGAAGATGTCTGTATTCTTTTGATGAATACAATTGTATTTTTTATATGATTGTGTTAGTGTTCTTTTAAAGAGATATTTGGTGTTCAAGTTTGAATACATACACATTAAATAAATAGGGGGATATTTCATGGAAAAACATGACGAAAATTTAGAATATCATGCAGAAACTCAAACCTTAGTCGGTCAAAAGAAACGAGAATTAGTAGATACTGAAACTGGAGAAGTTATTCATGTAGACCAAATAACCAAAAGAGTTTATGGAACTAAAAACTTTTGGAAAATGTATCTAATGGATTTCTTAACAGTTCTAGGGATCATAGACAACAAACAACTAGATGTTTTTATATACATAGCTGAAAATACAAACCAATCTAACAATCTTTTTATAGGCACATATAGAAGTATCTCAAAAGATGTTGGTGTCGGTGTAAGTACAGTTACACGTATTATGAAAAAGCTACAAGAAAGCAATTTTATCAAAAAAAAACAAAATGGCGTTTATATCGTAAATCCTAACATCATGATGAAGGGT
The DNA here is from genome assembly GCF_037120585.1 of Bacillus sp. CCNWLW194. Taxonomy (NCBI): domain Bacteria; kingdom Bacillati; phylum Bacillota; class Bacilli; order Caryophanales; family Bacillaceae; genus Bacillus; species Bacillus sp. CCNWLW194. Next base: position 1,151 of record NZ_JBBBBL010000043.1, read on the forward strand.
AATGATACAAAACGACAAATACTATTGAGTTATTATGAAGAGGATAAACCTTTAAATTCTATCGACATATTAAGAGGAAAACAAAAAGCTCTTCCAGAACAAGAAACAACAAAAAACGAACCAAAAAAATTAGGATTGGAGACGAAAAATAATGATTGAGGGCGTTGAATTAAATATTTATTTAGATGACGATACAGTATCATTTAGTCTATCCCCTGTACAAACAGAAGTTATATTTAAAGCATTGGGACTACAATTTGATGCAAAGACACAAACATTAAGTTCATTTAGTGATAACAGTTTACAAAAACATATTCTTCCTAAAATTAATTTTGTACCTAAATAAAAAGCATTACATCAATGGATGTAATGCTTTTTATTTATCCTCATATTCATAAAGTTCAATCAAATTTTCTGAATCACCAATAATACGAGCATATTCTAAACCACCATCTACTCCTACTGATCCGCATGAACAATACTTAAAATCATGAGTAATTTTAGATTCAATTACATCACCACATTTTCGACATTGAATTGCATTTCTCTTTAATTTTTTCATTGATAATCCCCCTATCAAAGTTCTCGTTCATTTCCACGTTCTTTTCTTTGTTGCTTTTGTTGAGTTGCAAGAAACTTTGATGCTGCTTCATATCCTTTTTTCTCATTTTCATTCAATGCTTTTTCCGAATATCTAAAAGAACTAAATCTATTTATCGATGCATTTACTTTTCTCTTACAAAAACCAATTATTTCATGAAATTTTGACACTTCTTTCGGAATAAACTTCTCATAAAATTTGTTCATTTCATCAAATAATTTTGCTAGACGTTCATATTTGCCTTTATATGGCTTTAACCCTTCATTTTCTTTTTCCAAACGTTTCAATGTTGTATGTAAATCTGTATTACTCGCTTGTAATGCTTCATTCTTGCGATGTAACGTCATATTTTCACGTTTAAAAGCTTCTGATGCCTTTGCCTTAGTTTTGAGTTCTTCAAAGTCTTCTACGCTCATTTCAACGGTTTTAGAGCGTAAAATACCACCTTTATGTTTAACTTCGATCTTATCGACTTTATTTGTTGAGTTCACTGCGTTTTGTAATTGATTCAAACGAGATTCTAATTGTTCCATTTGCTTATTTACTACTTCTTTTTTCTGTAGGCATTGTCCGATCTCTTTTTCTAAAGCATTTATCTCTTCTTTTGCGGTCATTGCCTTGAATTTTCGCATTTCTACATGCTTTTTGTCACTTGATACACCACGTTCCAAATAAAAGCCCTTTTCTACCATGTGAGCATGAAAATCGTCCTGGAGCGAAACTAATTCTTTTCGGTTAAAAATCTGTTTCGCTGATAATTTATTCTCTTCCGTTACTGGAACCATTCCAACATGCATATGAGGTGTTTTCTCATCCAAATGTACCGCTGCATGTACAATATTACGCTCATCGTATCTCTCTTTTAAAAAACTGTATGCTTCTTTGAAAAATACTTTTTGTTGAGCTGGATCAACCATATCCAGCACATCGAAAAATTCTCTATCACTTGTTACCACAAACTCACACATCACAACCGCATCTTTTCGAATCGCCCGATTGATCTCTACATTCTGCTCAATCTTGTCTTTCACTGTTTTCAAATAATCAATGTGGCCATCATTATGTAAATCATAATTAAGATGTGTTCGCTCTGATTCAATATCATGATTTGTGTGACTCTCTTTTTCTCTCTGATTATGAATTTGAATTCCCTTCACATCTCGCATTTTAAATTTCTGCATCCGGCAAATTGCGTAACTCATTTTTTCGCCTCTTTTCCAATTGGTTCTACGTCCTTATCAGTCCCTAGAACCATATAAAGTATATATACTTCTCTACTGTTTTTCGGTGGACTTCCATGTAAAGTATAGCACACTATACTTTACTATCGTAAAGGTGTGCCCTTCGGGGCTATTCGGCAAGCCGAATCAAACCTCGGACTTTGTCCGAACCTACAAGGGGAACTCTTCCCCTTGACCCCCTCAATCGAACTCCCCAACCCCTCAATCCTTGAGGGGCTCCCTCGCCGGTTAGCAGGAACAAACGGTAGTTTGTTCAGTGCCAAGAGAGTTCGGGTGTAGTCCAGTTGGTCAAGTCAAATACTCCCTTTGCTTCGCTAGGTCCGTTTTGATTGACCAACACATGCAACGACCTCTATTGATCGTCTTCGTTTTCCTCTCGTTTTTTCACTGCATATTCATATAATCGCTCATTAAATCCTTTATCTATCTTTAAAAATTGCTTCTCAGTATTATAACGTTCCTCTACTTCTTTCATCAGCAATACTTCTGGTTCAGGCATCTCATATTTTCCCTCAACAATAATTGGTCGAGCTGGTTGTATTTTTACTTGTAACGAAGTTAATTTACAAAACTGTGGTACAGAAAGTTCTCTCATCTTCGCCAACATTTCTAACTTCTCATATTGTTCTTCATTCACGGTAAATTTGACTTGAATTGTTTTTTCTTTGTCCATTTTAGTACCTCCACGATGTACTTTTTAGTACATATAATTGTACCATTACGTACCATAAAACCCAAGTATTACAGAAGTAAAAACTTAAATTTCTACCTCAGTAATACTACCTAACTTTTCATATCTTTTTTCTATAAAATCAACAGTACCCAAACTTGTTATATACCCCTCAAACACTCCAGATTCACCTCTAACCTATTTGTATTTTCTCGAACATACAAAACACCAAAGAACAAAAAGGCCTCTCAGACAAGCCGAGGGGCCTTTTAAATGTACATCTTATTATTTTGTTCTCACTTCGTCAGAAACCACACTAAAAATATGCAAGATTGTATGCAAAAAAAGAATAGCGCGGATCTCTAGAATCCTCGCTATATCAACCATGTATAAAATCATGCATATTAATTTTACTAAAAAAGAAAAAAGAATCCCATAAAAACAGGGGTTCTTCCTTTATCCTTGCTACCGATAATAATGCGTTATGTTAACAAAATATGTATACGATATACAAAACTAAACAGATGAAACTAGTTTATAAAAAAATGATTTATATATAACATTCTTCATAAAAATCGTGTCGTTTTTTTATAAATGTCATTTTTCCCTCTCATACATTTACTAACTATGATAAAAGTTTTTGGAGGTGAATTATGTTTAATAAAAAGAAATGGGAGGGTCTTATACCGGATGATGTATTAAGTGCCCCTGCATTAGATCCAAATTTAATTGGTCCTACATTACCACCTATTCCTTCTTTTACTTTGCCAACAGGAGATACTGGACCTACAGGACCTACAGGAGATACTGGACCTACAGGAAATACTGGACCTACAGGAAATACTGGACCTACAGGAAATACTGGACCTACAGGAGACACTGGACCTACAGGAAATACTGGACCTACAGGAAATACTGGACCTACAGGAGACACTGGACCTACAGGAGATACTGGACCTACAGGAAATACTGGACCTACAGGAAATACTGGACCTACAGGACCAACCGCAACAATCTGTATTAGAACTGACCCCGATAATGGATGTTCTGTGGCAGAAGGAAGTAGTACGATTGCAAGCGGATTTGCCTCTCATGCGGAGGCATGTAACACCCGTGCGATCGGGGACTGTTCTCATGCTGAAGGCAATGCTACAACAGCAAGTGGAAATCACTCCCATGCTGAAGGAGCTCTCACAATAGCAAGTGGATTTTCCTCCCATGCCGAAGGCAATACTACAACAGCAAGTGGAAGTGTCTCCCATGCCGAAGGATTTTTCACAATAGCAAGTGGAGGTGCCTCCCATGCCGAAGGATCTTTCACAACAGCAAGTGGATCTTCCTCCCATGCCGAAGGAGATGGCACAACAGCAAATGCAAATTTCTCTCATGCTGAAGGGTTTAATACCACTGTAAATGTAGCTCATACAGGTTCTCATATTATGGGGCAAAATGGAACTACACGATTTCCTTTTTCTTGGCATTTGGCAAATGGTCTTGCTGTTGGACCATCCTTAAATTCCGCTGTAATTGAAGGAGCAACAGGAAATCTTTATCTCGACGGTGTTGTAATATCTCCTAATGCTGCAGATTATGCAGAAATGTTTGAAACCATTGATGGAAACTCCATTGATGTCGGACACTTTGTAACTTTATACGGGGAAAAAATCAGAAAAGCAAATACAAACGATGATTACATTCTAGGGGTAGTGAGTGCAACACCAGCCATGATTGCAGATGCAAGTGATTTACGTTGGCATAACCTCTTCGTAAAAGATGAATGGGGCAGAACTCAATATCATGAAGTTGTTGTACCAGAAAAAAAAGATGACGATGGAAAAGTGATCCACCCAGCTTTTACAAAAACCGAACCGATATTAAACCCTGAATGGGACCCTTTACAAGAATATATTTCGCGACTGCAAAGACCTGAATGGGTTCCTGTAGGTCTTGTCGGAAAACTTCTAGTTCGTGATGATGGTACCTGTCAAGTAGATGGTTATTGTAAATCTAATGATGAGGGAATTGCTACAACATCAACTAAAGGATATCGTGTGATGAAACGTACAGGACCAAATCAAATCATGATTTTAGTTCGCTAAAAGATAAACGACCATATAACATATTAAATTTATAATTTTCACTTTCATTAACGAGAATTATG
>NZ_JBBBBL010000044.1:0-4884 GCF_037120585.1 Bacillus sp. CCNWLW194
TCTAGCATCTAAAAATAAAAATTGACGTTTCACGTTGTTTGTTTCGTTCAGTTTTCAAAGAACTTGTCTGTCGCTCATTTGCGACTCCCTTATGTTAACATCTCCGTTAGTTAATGTCAACTAAGTTTTTCATTTCGTTTGTCGTGTTCTGCGTTATTGCATCGGCGACTTGTTCTATATTACACCTCTATACTCTAATCGTCAACACTTTTTATAAAGATATTCAATTAAATCTTTTTACGCTCTTTTAGCTATATACGTCCCTACAAAAATTCATTACCAAAAACTATCTTCTGCTTCTCTTTAATTTATTCTCGCAAAACATATTCAATTTACTTTGAACCCTAGGCTTAATTTGCGTGGATATTTTCCTCCAACAAAACTATTAACCTTATTTTAACAAATACTAGTATATAATTAGAGGGTTGTTGCACCATCAATGAAATCCATTAGAAGCAGGTGAAGGTATGAAAGATATACGTATCCTTATAGCAGACGATGATAAAGAAATCCGTAATTTACTAAAAATATATTTAGAACGAGAATTATATATGGTAGATACTGCGATTGATGGCGAAGTAGCCTTACAGTTATTTAATCAAAACAACTATAGCCTCGTTATATTAGATCTTATGATGCCGAAAGTAGATGGTATCGAAGTATGCAGAAAGCTTAGAGATAAAACTAACGTACCGATATTAATGCTAACCGCTAAAGATCACGAAGTCGATAAAATTTTAGGTTTAAGCATTGGTGCTGATGATTACATTACGAAACCTTTCAGCATTCACGAAGTGATTGCACGAGTAAAAGCTCTTATACGACGTTTTTTAGTTCTTGGAAGTAACATTAATGTACAAGAGAAAACAACTTTAGCTTTTAAAGGACTAACTATCAATTTAAATACATATACAGTTCACACAAATAAAGAAGAAATCAGCTTAACCGGAAAAGAACTAGAACTATTAAAATTCTTTACTTCAAACCCAGGACAAGTATTTACAAAAACACAGCTCTTCCGCAATGTATGGGACGATAATTATATAGAAGATGATAATACCGTTATGGTACATATTCGAAAACTTAGAAAGAAAATAGAAATCGACCCTTCCAATCCAAAATTCATTCAAACTGTATGGGGAATTGGTTATAAGTTTGTGGGTGAAAAGCTTGAAGACTGATAAAATCCTCTTCCTTATTTCATTACAACTTATCATTTGCGGGCTTTTAAATATACAAATGGATCCGAGAGTAAAAATTTCTTTATTTATTACCCTTATCTTAATTACAATGTATCTCTTCTTTTCAAGAATACAATTCATTCAAAATCGCAAATCAATAGACACTAAATTAAGTCGTGCACTAAACGGGCATTTACAAACGAGATTATTCACAAGTAATGATCGATCGTTACATAATATCGTTTTTTCAATAAACGAACTAATAGCTGAATTAGAAAAGGTTCGGATTAAAGCAAAAAGGTCTGAGGAATCTAGAAAACAACTTTTATCTAGTATCTCGCACGATATCCGAACACCACTCACCTCCATTATTGGATATATCGATGCTTTAAAAGATGGGGTTGCTGCTTCTGAAATAGAAAAGCAAGAATATCTTAAAATACTTTATATGAAATCAAATAACTTAAAGCACCTAGTTGATGAAATATTCAATATGGCAAAGCTAGACGCTAATGAATTTCCACTAAAAGAAGAAAAACTCGACTTTTCTGAAGTTACTAGAGAAGTTTTGATCGAGTTTTTACCTGAACTCTCAAAACATAATATTAAACTGCAAGTTCTCATACCAGAGTCTACTTGTCCTATCATTGCAGATCACCTAAGCCTTATGCGTATTATAGGTAATTTAATGAAAAATGCCATTTATTACGGAAAGGATGGGAAAACAATAGGAGTCGAACTACTAGAAACTGATGTAGCATATGAACTTCTTATTTGGGACAAAGGCCCTGGTGTTCCAAAACATGATTTACAAAACGTATTTGAGCGAATGTACCGAAGCGAACAATCAAGAAACTCGTCTTTTGGTGGTAGCGGGCTCGGGCTTTCTATTTCTAAAGCGCTCGTTGAGAGGAATGGTGGGCATATATGGGTTGAAAGTATTCCATGGGAACGAACCACTTTTGGCTTTTCCATTCCAAAACACAATACTTTTAAGAAATAGTTAAGAAATGATTAATATGCAGTTAAGCCTTCCTTTTTATCATGTAAGTAAGAACTTATAGAAAGTAGGTGTCTCCTATAAACACAATTATAAAAACGACTAATCTTACTAAAGTATATGGCAAGCAAAAATCCGTAGATAAGCTAAACATTAACGTTCAACGAGGAGAAATTTATGGATTCATAGGACGTAACGGTGCTGGTAAAACAACAACCATTCGTATGCTGCTTAGTCTTATAAAGCCTACAAGTGGAACTATCGAAATATTCGGAGAGGACTTATTTCAAAATCAAAAAGATATTTTAAGTAGAATTGGTTCTATCGTTGAAGTTCCAGGGTTTTATGAAAACTTAACTGCAAAAGAAAACTTATTAATTAATGCAAAGATAATCGGGGTGTACAAAAAGAATGCTATTGAAGAAGCATTAGAAATAGTGGGCTTGCAGTATGAAACAAAAAAGTTAGTAGGAAAGTATTCTTTAGGAATGAAGCAACGCCTAGGAATTGCACGCGCCCTTCTCCATTATCCCGAACTACTCATATTAGATGAACCGACTAACGGACTAGACCCCATCGGTATTAAAGAAATGCGAAAACTTATTCATTCTTTAGCTCAAGAAAGGAATATAACAATACTCATTTCTAGTCACATTTTAGCAGAGGTAGAACAGTTAGTTGATCGTATCGGAATTATTCACGAAGGAAGGTTACTAGAAGAAGTTTCTCTTGATAAGCTGCGCAAAGCAAACCGTAAGTACATAGAATTTCAGGTGAATAATGACAATAAGGCTGCGATGCTATTAGAAAATCAATTTCAAATTTTCGATTATGAGGTACATGATGAAGGGAATATTCGCATTTACTCTCATTTTGGGCAACAAGGATACATTAATAGAACATTCGTTCTGAACGATATTGAAGTATTAAAAATGATGATCAGTGAAGACAGATTAGAAGATTATTTCACCAAACTAGTTGGAGGTGGAACAATTGGTTAATCTACTCTATACAGAACTATTAAAACTAAAACGCTCTAATATGTTTTTAATTAGCATTATTGGGGCTGGTGTCGCACCTTTCTTAGTCGTAGTAGCCTCTTATATACATATAAAAACAAAACAGCCAACTCCGACTATTTGGTTCCACCAGTTATTCACTGACGTTAACTTATATACTACTTTAGTTATAGGATTCCCTTTATACGGAGTAGTTGTTGCTTATCTGTTTACCCGCGAATATGCAGAAGATACACTAAAAAATTTACTAACTATCCCCGTGTCGCGCATTAGCTTTATTATAAGTAAGTTCATCATTCTCTTCCTTTGGATCATGATGCTAACTTTAGTCGCTTGGTCGCTTACTTTAATATTAGGGCTATTGGGGAACTTCCCTGGTTTTAACACTACTTTACTTTTAGGTTCTTTCCTAAAATTTTTAATATGTGGTGGACTTCTCTTTCTATTGTCTTCACCTATTGTGCTATTAACTCTTGTAATGAAGAGCTATGTACCGCCTATTATATTAACAGTCATTATTACAATGATGAATCTTATGCTCGTGAACTCCAAACATAAAGATTTATTTCCGTGGACCGCTACTCTAGATATTGCAAATAATGAATTACAACCCACATATCCACCAGAGTATTCTTATATCATCATTGCAACAACGGCGATTCTCGGATTTATTGCAACACTATTCTATTTTAAAAGAGTAGACATTCATTAATTTATAGGAGTGATACTATGAGCGATATCATAATTGCCTTCATACTCGGTATTGTAGAGGGGTTAGCTGAATTTTTACCTATCTCTTCTACTGGTCACCTTATATTAGTCGGGCATTTATTAGGGTTTGAAGGAGAAAGAGCGAAAACGTTTGAAATTGTTATTCAGCTAGGCGCAATTTTAGCTATTGCAATTTTATATCATAAACGTCTCGTTTCTTTATGTAATATTAAGCCTCTTCTACGGAAAGAGAAAAAATTCAACGCGTTCCATGTATTTCTTGGCGTATTTCCGGCAGTAGTTGCTGGTTTGCTACTACATGATGTTATTAAAACTTACTTATTTCAGCCATACACTGTTGTGATTGGACTTGTAGCAGGGGCAATTCTTATGATCTTTGCAGAAGTAAAAAAACAAGAGGCAACCTCCTATTCACTGGACGATTTAACATACCGGCAAGCATTAACAATTGGATTATTTCAATGTTTAGCAGTATACCCTGGCTTCTCCAGAGCCGGCTCTACTATCTCTGGAGGTCTATTAGCAAAAGTAAATTATAAGACTGCATCTGAGTTCTCTTTTCTTATTGCCCTACCTGTAATGGTTGGGGCTACAGGCTTAGACTTATTAAAAAGCTGGACGTATTTAAGTGTCGATGATATCCCTATGTTTGTGGTAGGATTCATCACTTCTTTTATAGTCGCAATGTTAGCAGTAGTAACATTCCTAAAGCTTTTAGAGAAGATAGGTTTAAAACCTTTTGCATATTATCGTATTTTGCTGGCTATCTTATTTACACTCTTCGTATTACTATAGATTCGTATATTTCACATATTATTGAACCGATATTTAAGTTGAAGTATCGGTTTTTTATCCATTTTCATTTATTAAACACGAAAAAACACAAGTCAAAAGACTTGTGTTTTTAGTTGCTTGGCGACGTCCTACTCTCACAGGGACAAGGTCCCAACTA
>NZ_JBBBBL010000045.1:0-2986 GCF_037120585.1 Bacillus sp. CCNWLW194
GTATGTTCTTTGAAAACTAGATAACAGTGTAGCTCATATTTTTTAATTTTTAGTTTGGTTAAGTTAGAAAGGGCGCACGGTGGATGCCTTGACACTAGGAGTCGATGAAGGACGGGACTAACGCCGATATGCTTCGGGGAGCTGTAAGTAAGCTTTGATCCGAAGATTTCCGAATGGGGAAACCCACCATACGTAATGGTATGGTATCCTTATCTGAATACATAGGGTAAGGAAGACAGACCCAGGGAACTGAAACATCTAAGTACCTGGAGGAAGAGAAAGCAAATGCGATTTCCTGAGTAGCGGCGAGCGAAACGGAACATAGCCCAAACCAAGAGGCTTGCCTCTTGGGGTTGTAGGACATTCTATACGGAGTTACAAAGGAACGAGGTAGACGAAGCGACCTGGAAAGGTCCGTCGTAGAGGGTAACAACCCCGTAGTCGAAACTTCGTTCTCTCTTGAATGTATCCTGAGTACGGCGGAACACGTGAAATTCCGTCGGAATCTGGGAGGACCATCTCCCAAGGCTAAATACTCCCTAGTGATCGATAGTGAACCAGTACCGTGAGGGAAAGGTGAAAAGCACCCCGGAAGGGGAGTGAAAGAGATCCTGAAACCGTGTGCCTACAAATAGTCAGAGCCCGTTAATGGGTGATGGCGTGCCTTTTGTAGAATGAACCGGCGAGTTACGATCCCGTGCGAGGTTAAGCTGAAGAGGCGGAGCCGCAGCGAAAGCGAGTCTGAATAGGGCGTTTAGTACGTGGTCGTAGACCCGAAACCAGGTGATCTACCCATGTCCAGGGTGAAGTTCAGGTAACACTGAATGGAGGCCCGAACCCACGCACGTTGAAAAGTGCGGGGATGAGGTGTGGGTAGCGGAGAAATTCCAATCGAACCTGGAGATAGCTGGTTCTCCCCGAAATAGCTTTAGGGCTAGCCTTAAGTGTAAGAGTCTTGGAGGTAGAGCACTGATTGGACTAGGGGTCCTCATCGGATTACCGAATTCAGTCAAACTCCGAATGCCAATGACTTATCCTTAGGAGTCAGACTGCGAGTGATAAGATCCGTAGTCAAAAGGGAAACAGCCCAGACCGCCAGCTAAGGTCCCAAAGTGTGTATTAAGTGGAAAAGGATGTGGAGTTGCTTAGACAACTAGGATGTTGGCTTAGAAGCAGCCACCATTTAAAGAGTGCGTAATAGCTCACTAGTCGAGTGACTCTGCGCCGAAAATGTACCGGGGCTAAATACACCACCGAAGCTGCGGATTGATACCAATGGTATCAGTGGTAGGGGAGCGTTCTAAGGACAGTGAAGTCAGACCGTAAGGACTGGTGGAGTGCTTAGAAGTGAGAATGCCGGTATGAGTAGCGAAAGACGGGTGAGAATCCCGTCCACCGAATGCCTAAGGTTTCCTGAGGAAGGCTCGTCCGCTCAGGGTTAGTCAGGACCTAAGCCGAGGCCGACAGGCGTAGGCGATGGACAACAGGTTGATATTCCTGTACCACCTCTTTATCGTTTGAGCAATGGAGGGACGCAGAAGGATAGAAGAAGCGTGCGATTGGTTGTGCACGTCCAAGCAGTTAGGCTGATAAGTAGGCAAATCCGCTTATCGTGAAGGCTGAGCTGTGATGGGGAAGCTCCTTATGGAGCGAAGTCTTTGATTCCCCGCTGCCAAGAAAAGCTTCTAGCGAGATAAAAGGTGCCTGTACCGCAAACCGACACAGGTAGGCGAGGAGAGAATCCTAAGGTGTGCGAGAGAACTCTGGTTAAGGAACTCGGCAAAATGACCCCGTAACTTCGGGAGAAGGGGTGCTTTCTTAACGGAAAGCCGCAGTGAATAGGCCCAAGCGACTGTTTAGCAAAAACACAGCTCTCTGCGAAGCCGTAAGGCGAAGTATAGGGGGTGACACCTGCCCGGTGCTGGAAGGTTAAGGAGAGGGGTTAGCGTAAGCGAAGCTCTGAACTGAAGCCCCAGTAAACGGCGGCCGTAACTATAACGGTCCTAAGGTAGCGAAATTCCTTGTCGGGTAAGTTCCGACCCGCACGAAAGGTGTAACGATTTGGGCACTGTCTCAACCAGAGACTCGGTGAAATTATAGTACCTGTGAAGATGCAGGTTACCCGCGACAGGACGGAAAGACCCCGTGGAGCTTTACTGTAGCCTGATATTGAATTTTGGTACAGTTTGTACAGGATAGGCGGGAGCCTTTGAAGCCGGAGCGCTAGCTTCGGTGGAGGCGCTGGTGGGATACCGCCCTGACTGTATTGAAATTCTAACCTACGGGTCTTATCGACCCGGGAGACAGTGTCAGGTGGGCAGTTTGACTGGGGCGGTCGCCTCCTAAAGTGTAACGGAGGCGCCCAAAGGTTCCCTCAGAATGGTTGGAAATCATTCGTAGAGTGCAAAGGCATAAGGGAGCTTGACTGCGAGACCTACAAGTCGAGCAGGGACGAAAGTCGGGCTTAGTGATCCGGTGGTTCCGCATGGAAGGGCCATCGCTCAACGGATAAAAGCTACCCCGGGGATAACAGGCTTATCTCCCCCAAGAGTCCACATCGACGGGGAGGTTTGGCACCTCGATGTCGGCTCATCGCATCCTGGGGCTGTAGTCGGTCCCAAGGGTTGGGCTGTTCGCCCATTAAAGCGGTACGCGAGCTGGGTTCAGAACGTCGTGAGACAGTTCGGTCCCTATCCGTCGTGGGCGTAGGAAATTTGAGAGGAGCTGTCCTTAGTACGAGAGGACCGGGATGGACGCACCGCTGGTGTACCAGTTGTTCTGCCAAGGGCATAGCTGGGTAGCTATGTGCGGAAGGGATAAGTGCTGAAAGCATCTAAGCATGAAGCCCCCCTCAAGATGAGATTTCCCATAGCGTAAGCTAGTAAGATCCCTGAAAGATGATCAGGTTGATAGGTTCGAGGTGGAAGCATGGTGACATGTGGAGCTGACGAATACTAATAGATCGAGGACTTAACCATATAATATG
>NZ_JBBBBL010000046.1:0-2729 GCF_037120585.1 Bacillus sp. CCNWLW194
TCGAGCGGTTCAACAATCCGATTTTCAACCTCTTCTGCATAGCTATTTCCAGTTACTTTTTCAATAAGGATACCCAGTATTACGTATCCCGTGTTTGAATAAGACCAGCCCTTGCCTGGAGCAAAGTCTGGGGGAAGAGAAATTCCCATCTTTACTAATTCTTCAGCCGTATATATTTTTTTTGTATCCAAAATATCATAGTCTTTTGACTTTAAGTATTCGGCAATCCCACTTGTATGATTCAATATCTGCCGAATCGTAATCTGGTTACCATCATATCCGTTTCCTTGAATGACACCAGGCAACCATTTTTCGATGGAGTCATCTAGATTCAAGCGATTTTCTCCAGCTAATTGAAGTAGAACTGTTGCAATGAATGTCTTCGTCACACTGCCAATACGAAAGCGATAATCTGCTTTCATTGGTTTCTTCGTTCTCAGATCCGCTACCCCAGCAGCATAACTCCACGTTTTTCTATCCTTTGAAATTTTAGCGAGTATTCCAGGGTATCCAAGTTGTAGTGTATCCCGCATTGCTTGCTTAACAGAAGTACGATTTTGTTGGGTACTTATTTGTAACGAACTAGATACATTTTGAGTGGGCTCTGCTTTTACAATTGAGGTTGGCGTTGTATATAATAGAGAACTTCCAGTCATTAAAAGACCTAAACCTGTAGATGTAATCTGACAATGCTTTTTCATAAAAATATTCCTCTCCTCTATTCATATTTTATTAGTAATTATTTGCTGTTTTATACTAGTCACACAGCTTTCATCTTTACCGAAGACAAATGGACAAGAGTTGATTTGCAAGTATTTTACTCAGTATTATTTTCACGAACGCTATTGAATCCTAACAAACGGTAAATCCCTCTTTTTCCACATGTATGTTAATCCTAAAAATTACTTCTTTTCCTTAAAACAATCTCGTTACTGGTTTATTTTTCATAAATATGTCATACCTGTTTCCCTTTCATGCCTCTCTACCTTTTTATCATACGCAATGAAAATCTCCCCTCCTCATTTATTAATAACTGCTCTTTGATACTAAGTGTTTTTCTGTCATACACAGTAGTGTCAAAATGTCATGATTTTTATGACATAACTATTAATACAGCTTTATCGACTCAATTTTTGTTCTTCTTTATAAATATTACAAAAACTCACTACCTACTATGACTTGCCTCTTGCTACACTCTGTTCATACGCTAACGGGTGCTAACTCGTTTCGCTAACAAAAAAACAAATCAATTAAAGGAGCGTACAAAAATGAAACAAGCAATTAACAAACTGGGGATTGTTGCAGTTCTTCTTTCTTCTTCAACAATGATTTCTGCGTGTTCCCAACAATTATTAGAAGCTGAAAAATCAAAACCATTAGCATCCTCGACTAATATTCAAATGATGGAAGGACCTAATAATAAAAAAGAAATAGAATCTTTTGCTGACCCGTTATTTGAAGAAAAAATGAAGAAGTATAATGTGAACGGTTCTAGTTTTGTCGTCGTTCATGATGGAAAAGTCGTTGTCAATAAAGGATATGGATATGCCAATAAAGAAAAGAAAATCCCCGTCACTAAAGACACGGTCTTTCAAATCGCTTCAGTCTCAAAAACTTTTACTGCTTTGGCTGTGATGCAGCAAGTCGATAAAGGAAAGCTTAAACTTGATCAAGACGTACAAAAATATCTTGGTGGAATAAAAATCCCTAATCAAACAGGGAAACCTCTCACCCTGTTTGATATGCTCACTTATACTAGCGGGGTAGATTTTCCGGACCTCACAAATATAACTGGACCCGAATACGTTCATAATAGTATACCAATGAAAGAATTTTTCTCTAAACATATGCCAACGGTGATACGGCCACCAGGGGAAGCTTATACGTATGACAACGTCTCATTTGCGCTCGCAGGGTTTGCAGTAGAGAATGCTACTAACACCCCTTTCTCGAAATATATGGAAAAAAATATTTTCAAACCATTAGATATGAAATCCACGAGTATGAGCTTTACGCCTGACCTTCTCGAAAGAATGGCTACACATTATGGTCCCACTGGTGATCCGATTCCAACAAGTGGGAGCGGTTTAAGGGATACGCCACAAGGAAGCATTTTATCTACTGCGGAAGACATGTCAAAATACATGATTATGCAACTACAGAAAGGAACGTTTAAAGACAAAGAAATTGTAAGTAAAAAAAGCATAGATATGATGCATGCCTATCAAGTTTTTGATGATAAGACAATCCCTGTTGCGACAATTGGATTTGAAACACCTTTTAATAAATTTGCTAACGGTCAACACGTTGTAATGAAAGGTGGAAGTATGCCTGGACATCAATCACTGCTAATTTTAGTGCCTGAACAAAAAACAGCATTCTTCATGTCTTACAATAATGATTCAATGATGAGTATAGACATATATGAAGCTCTCATGGATCACTACTTCCCTGCTAAGAAGAATGAAGTAAAAACAAGTTATCTTCCGTTAGAAGAAAAAGAAGCTCATAAATACTTGGGCTTATTCCAAAATACGCGTTTCTCTGCAATTCGCACTCATTTTACTTATGAAAATGGGAATTTGGTCATGGAGGGTGGAACAACTGGAAAACAAATTCTGAAAATGATTCATCCGTTGTTATTTGAAGATTCGGAAGGCAACAAAGTTGCTTTCAAAAAGAATTCAGCAGGAGAAATCACATATTTTCACTACACCTCTCCTAAAAGC
>NZ_JBBBBL010000047.1:0-2417 GCF_037120585.1 Bacillus sp. CCNWLW194
GTTGGGACCTTGTCCCTGTGAGAGTAGGACGTCGCCAAGCAATCTTAAGACGAGTCAGAATGACTCGTCTTTTTTGTGTTTATAACTTTGTATTAACCTCAAGATACCATTTTAAGTGATCCCTCTTCTTTTAATCCTCTCATATTCAATTTCTTTCATCATTTTCGATGTGTAGTTTAAGATTTTCTATTTTATTTTTTGCAGAAGCAATCTGTCGGTGTGTTAAAATAATACAGTTATTTTTTGAAGTACTTTAGTATAGGGAGATTTAATTTAAAAAAAAGGAGATAATATGAAAAAGATAGGTGTAATTACTATAGTAGTTTTAATTCTTCTAGCAATTGCTTATATGTTAGTCGGGAATTATTTTTATAACTATGCGTTGAATGCGAAACAAGAAAAAGAATTTTTAGAGGATAATCCTCACTTAGCAGAAACGGTAAATGCATCGGGAGATGTATTAGCTACAAATGAAGAAAAGAATGCGAACTTCGTATCGAAGTATAAGCCTAACACATTAACTCTACGTTCTTTCGATAAACTGAATTTAACAGGTTATGAATATATGAATGAACAATCTAGTCATAAATGGGCGATTGTAGTTCATGGATACAATGGTAGAGCATCAGAAATGACGAAATATATTCGTAACTTTTATGAACAAGGCTATAATGTCATAGCACCAGATCTTCGTGGGCACGGAAATAGTGAAGGGAATTATGTTGGTATGGGCTGGCATGATCGTAAAGACATTTTGATTTGGATTCAACAAATTGTAAAGAAAGATCCTAATGCTGAAATAGCACTCTTTGGTGTTTCAATGGGCGGGGCAACTGTAATGATGACTTCAGGTGAAGATTTACCTTCTAATGTTAAAGTTATTATTGAAGATTGTGGATACTCAACTGTTATTGATGAATTTACTTATCAATTAAAAGATCTATTCCATTTGCCGAAGTTTCCTGTTATGAATGCGGCAAATACAGTTACAAAATTAAGAGCTGGATATGATTTAGAAGAAGCTTCAGCTATTAAACAAGTTGCGAAAAGTAAAACACCGATGCTATTCATTCACGGGGATGCGGATACATTCGTTCCTTTTGAAATGTTAGATGAAGTGTATAATGCTGCAAAAGTAGAAAAAGAGAAATTAATTGTTCCAGGTGCTGGACATGGAGAAGCTGAGAAGATAGATTCAAATACATATTGGAATACCGTATGGAAGTTCGTAGGGAGATATATTCCAGTATAATTAGATTTATATATGCGATAATCAGAAGGTAATACTTTTGATTATCGTTTTTCTATTTATAAATTCATTTTAGGTTTCAGTATATAAGGCTTGAAGCATAAATTTTTGAATTTCTTAGTGCCAGTGCTACAATGATTGGAAACTACATGTTAATGAGGTGTTTCTATGAAAATTGAAGTATGGTCAGATTTTGTATGTCCATTTTGCTATATTGGGAAACGCAGATTAGAAATGGCTTTAGAGCAATTTCCGCATAAGAAGGATGTTGAAGTTGAGTTTAAAAGTTTTGAATTAGACCAAAATGCTCCAATCTATTCTGGAACAAGTATTAATGAAGTACTTGCATCAAAGTATGGGATTAGTATTGAAGAAGCTAAACGCAATAATGTGCAACTAGGCAATCATGCAGCTAGTATGGGTTTAAGTTTTAATTTTGATGAGATGAAGCCGACGAACACTTTTGATGCGCATCGTCTTGCAAAATTTGCAAAGGATCAAGGGAAAGAAAAAGAGATTACGGAAAATCTACTTTTTGCATACTTCACTGAATCGAGAAACTTAAGTGATGTGGATACTCTTGCTACTATCGCTGCAGTATCAGGCTTAGATAAGCAAGAAGCTTTAAGTGTTATTAACGATAAAAGTGCGTATGCCAATGATGTTAGAATTGATGAATCGATTGCACAGCAATATCAAATTTCAGGAGTACCTTATTTTATTATTAATCAAAAGTATGCTATTTCGGGTGCGCAACCACTTGAGACTTTTGTTGGTGCACTTCAGCAAGTATGGGAAGAGGAGAATCCTGCACCGAAGTTACAAGAACTTTCAGCAGAAGAAGGAAACGATATGTCTTGTAATGATGGAAGTTGTTCAGTGCCATCAAAAGAACAATAGTTTTTATGAGGGAATAGCAACCCATAGAGTATTTTATGGGTTGCTTATCTATTCTTATAGAAGAGGCGTATAAATAGATATTTTAATAACGTAAATAGGATTTATAAAAAATGAAGTTTTTTTATAAAAACATATTGACGATTGTAGGTTAGAGGTGTAATATAGAACAAGTCGCCGATGCAATAACGCAGAACACGACAAACGAAATAAAAAAACTTAGTTGACATTAACTAACGAAGATGTTAACATAAGGAAGTCGCAAATGAGC
>NZ_JBBBBL010000048.1:0-2391 GCF_037120585.1 Bacillus sp. CCNWLW194
GTTCTCCTTTAAGTATGTTTTCTATATACACTCATATAGTATATAGGGTTTTTCTGCAAAGATTGGCTTAATTTAAATTAATTAACATTCCTATTAAGTTGATACTGCATATGGTGATTTCATGGAAATGAGTATGTAAATTGTATACTTTAAAAAGCGTAGAAAGATTCAATTCCTACGCTTTTTCTTCTGAATAAATATTTATCGTTGTTCTAAATCTCTTATATAAGATTTTACAGCTTGTAATAAGAATTCTTCCTGTCCCATACCTGCATCCGCTGCCACTTGCACTATTTTTCGCTTGAATTCATGATCTGCATAAAAAGTTAATGACTCTACATTACTTTTAAAGTAAATACCTTCTACGTGTGGAAGTATCGTGCCCGATTTCATATGAGAATGTAAGTATTTAATCTCCTCTTGAAACTGCAATGGATCAACTTGTAATACGAAAGGTTTAATTTCTAATTTGATAGTATCAGATGAAGTACTTAATCGCATATTTGTGACACCTAGTTCTTTATAAAATAAATTTATTAGATTATAGGTGATGGAATGAAATAGCTGAGGTTTTTTAAATGAAAAAGATAAATACCCTCGTTTCGTAATTACCGCTTGTTTATGGAAAGAATCAAATGAGTAATCATGTTCTTTATAAGTGGATAGAGGGAATATTTCTTCGTCTTCTGTAAGAATCTTGCCGTCTGCTCCATTGATCTCCATTACCCTAGCTGTTTTTCCGGTATGTTGATGTGTTAATAATTGATATAAATATATCTCTTCTTCTTGAATCTTAGTAATAAATATTTTTCGCTCTTTTGATGTAGTTTTTTCATAAGTAAGTTGAAAAGTTTCAAGATCATCTTTATCAATGATGTATACTTCTTTTCCACGTTTTTCAATCTTTGAAGCAGGTAATTTACCAGATTTGATATAGGTAAAAACTGTAGATGGTGCTACATTGAGAATTTCAGCTGCTTCTTTTGTGCTATATCCTTCAACCGCTTCAATATTTTTTAAACGTTCAATATCCTCTAAATAAAAAATCTTACTACCGAATTGCTTCCAGTTATCTTTATATACACATTCTATTAATCCATCTTTTTCTTTTTGCAAAATTGTTTGTACCGTTACGCCTAATAAGCCGGCTGCCTCTTTTGTCGTTACAGTAGGTTTTGTAATGAACAATAAATCTTGTGTCATGTAAGGACACCTCCATAACTATTGTTTACTAGTATTTTAGATATGTATATATCATATCAGAATATGATATATATTTAAAATAAGAAATAGAAATTATTAAAGTTCTTATACATCTTTATAATTAAAACATACATTTAAGTCGTTTTAAGTTTTAATTATATTTTATAGTTGTTTTTATTATAAAAATAATTTTAATGTTAAATAGTAAATAATTAAACTGCATCTATTTACTAATAAATTATAAAAAAATATAAACATAGGTAAATGTAGAAGAATATAGTCTTCTTACAGAAAGAAAGTGAATTATCATTTGTATAATGGATAGAAGTAAAATAAAATAATAAGTATAGGTAATAAAGTGAACTATATTCATAATCTTCAATAGGAGAGGTAAATTCGAATTATGGGTAATAACAATATAAAAGAAAATGTACCTATTATAAACAATAAAATTAAGTATATTGATACATATATAGAGAATATAAGTTATATCATTCCTTATCTACATAACACTGGTTATGTAGATAAGGTGGAAGAGAAGATGGAGGTTGCAGAAAAAAAGGGGAAGAGTAAGTATACGTATTTAAGTGATATAGAAGTCATTTATCATTTTGTACATTTACAAAATGATATGGATGAAAAGAAGAATAGAAAAGAGGATACGAAAAAGAGTTATATATCTGAAATCTTGTCATTTTGTCAGTGCATGGTGCAGCATGCAGAAGAATTTGAATTGAATGGGGAAGAGGTACAGCAAAAGGACTCTTTATTGAAAACATTGCAACCTTGGCATATTCGTAAATACAATTCTTGGTTGAAACGGGTAGAGAACGGTAGGAATGGTGATACGTATGCAGTCGCGACACTTGCAAAGAAAACAGTGCTCATTCGTTCTTTTCTAAAACATCTTCATGTATTTTCTTATATTGAAAAGCCGCTTCATGAAGAACTACAGCGCGCAAATGTAAATGAGCAGGATCGGCCAAATCGGGACCTAACCTATGATGAGGTTATGAAAATTTTAGGGTTTTATAAAGAAAGAGGACATTTAGTAAACTATACAATTTTACTGGCTCTAGCAAGTACTGGTGCAAGAATTCAAGAATTGTGTACCGCGAGAGTAAAAGACTTACATTATGACGGAAAGTATTGGTTAAAAGTCACAGGAAAAGGAGATAAAGCACGTGA
>NZ_JBBBBL010000049.1:0-2323 GCF_037120585.1 Bacillus sp. CCNWLW194
TCGTTAGTTAATGTCAACTAAGTTTTTTTATTTCGTTTGTCGTGTTCTGCGTTATTGCATCGGCGACTTGTTCTATACTACACCTCTATTCAGTAATAGTCAATATTAATCTTTCACTTTTTTAGAAAAGATGAAACAGCTACTCATATTCCTCTTTATTTTTCATACATATATTTAAAATATCTGAAAGGGGTGTAGAGATTGTTCGACCCTCCCTTATTACACATCATCAATGCCCATTCAAGAAATCCACATTATCATAAGAATTTTCCTATCATACTATTTTGGAGCCAAAAAAGTGGTTGTACTTCTCTTGCCAAGTGGTTCTTTTACCAGATTGATTTATTACAAACAGCTCTAAGTTATAGCTCTTTCATTCATAATTATGAATATGATATATACAAAAATGCACCTGCCTATAGTCTACGACTAGGTATCGCGTTACGAGAAAAACAGAAAGAAACTTTTAAACTTGTTCGTAATCCTTATAAGAGAGCAGTCAGTTCCTTCGTATCCTTAATTGCACCTCCTTATATAGAAAATCCCCAATGGAAGCCCATCCGAAAGTTTCTATATCAAGATGAAAATTCCTCCAAAGGGCTCTCATTTAAACAATTTCTATACTATCTATTTATTAATCGTGCTCAGGCAAATGATATTAACCCGCATTTCACACAACAATATATAGCTAATGAAGAAGAATATGTGACCAATTATATATACTTAGAAAACTTTGATCAGGAAATAAAGGCATTAGAAAAACGCTTCGAATTAAAAACCGCTCCAATAAATACGTTCTCAACATCATGGCATCATCAAACTCCCGCCATGATCTATAAAGGAAATTTTAGCGAAGCAGATATTACTAATCCTTTATTTCCTCGCTACCCTACTTTCGAAAGTTTTTATGATACCGAATGTATACAACTCGTTCAAACAATATTTCAAAATGATTTCAATACGTATAGATATAGTAGAGAGTACCCATACTGATTTCAATCTATTATCTTTGCCAAATATAAAAAAAACACCTAATATATATAAGGTGTTTTTTATATTTAAACTATGTACAGCATGCTACTTAGCAGTCCTTACTATTCAAGTTATTTCTCTTTAATAGCCTACTTATTTTTTGCTTATCTGCCCATATCACTCCAAATAAAACTAAGCTACCGCCTATTACTATTCTCCACGTTAAAGATTCATTCAATAGAACAATTGAGGCAACGATACTTATTAACGGTAATGCATTTAAATATAATCCACTTACTGATGCCGAGACTGTCTCTAGTGCTCTATTCCAAAACCAATACGCTAAAATCGTTGCCCCGATAACAAGATACATTACACTAAATCCCGTCTTCCATGTTTCGATTTCTGGGAAACCATAGTAAAAAGTTTCTGCCATTGCAAATGGTAATAGAATAACAGCCCCAATAATTAAAGTTAATGTTGTAAAAACCTTGTTTAATAGATACTGTTCTTGATTTGGTCTTTTCAGCAATACTGTATAGAAAGCAAATAAGAAAGTGCTTAATAAAATAAGGATATCTCCTATTAAAGATACTTCCTGATCAACGTTACTAGATGGAATTGTAATAAGAAGTACTCCGACAACACCCAATGCAATACCTATCCAATAATTAAGCTGAATTTTTTCTTTCAAAAAGAACGCAGAAAACAGAATTGTAACTAACGGTAAAGCAGCATCAATAATACTAACATGCAATCCACTTGTTAAAGAAATACCGTAGGATGTGAACATAAAGTACCCAGCTACGCCAGTAAAAGATAGTAAACTCATTCTTTTCCACGGGACTTGTTTATGTGCAACTGATCTTTTTAATTGTTTAAATGAGAACAGCAAACAGATTCCACCAGCGAATAAAAGACGAATAAATAACAAAGTAAATGGCTGAATAGATTCTAATGCCCACTTTGTTGGTGCAATAGCTGTCCCCCATAATATAACAGCCATTAATAACATGCATATTTCTATCATAAAATCCCTCACACCTATCAAAAAATATATGTTAACTACCTTAATTATAGATTTTTTGATGGGTGAAATCCTTTAAAAACGAAAAAACATTATATGAAAAGTAAAATACTTTTAATCATACTACAACTTAATTAACATAAAAAGGTAATTCTTACCTTAAAAGAACATTTAAACATATACTTTATATATAACCCTTAACGGCATTATCGCCCAAAATTTATTTTAAACAGTCTTTATTTCATCCTTTTTCCTCTTTACGATTATTAAATGTATGGATTATGACATTTAATAAGTAAAAATAAACACAAAAAAACCTAAGTC
>NZ_JBBBBL010000050.1:0-2149 GCF_037120585.1 Bacillus sp. CCNWLW194
TATAAAAGATAATAAAAAACTATATGGAAAGACCGCATTTTGTATAAAAATATACCTTAAGTTGATGGATGTGTGGTGCTACCCCATTTGAACCACATGCAGCCAATCCCACAAGTAAGGCGCTACAAGTTAATGCTGTAAGTAATTTACTTTTCATATATCTTTCCTCCGCACATCCAATTTGTAAGATTTCTCAACCAAGCATAACAAATCCAGTGATAACTATTTTGTCGAATAAAAATAATAAAGAGAGATTCCGCTTATGTGAAGATCACTTATCTAGTATTGAGCATTTAATAATTATGATAAGTACAAACATATTCAGGAGGTGTGTGCATGAATGAAAAAAGTGAGTTTTTGAGTGGTGCAGCATTTGATCCTAATTTGTTGGGTCCTACATTGCCACCAATTCCAGCGTTTACTTTACCCACAGGACCTACTGGTCCGACTGGGATTACAGGAGTAACAGGCCCGACAGGAGCAACAGGTCCAACTGGCCCAACGGGAATTGGAAGTACAGGAGTAACAGGCCCGACGGGAGCAACAGGTCCAACTGGCCCAACGGGAATTGGAAGTACAGGAGTAACAGGCCCGACAGGAACAACAGGTCCGACTGGCCCAACGGGAATAACGGGTTCAACAGGAGCTACAGGTATAACCGGTCCAACTGGATTAAACGTAATTGAATCTGCATTTAGAGCGTTTAAACAAGGCCCTTTAGAGGCACAAACATATACCGCAGGGGATGAGCTAGTTCTTACATTTAATAATGAACAATTTGATTTTGGAAATGAATTTGACGGTGTTTCAACATTCCAACCAAATCAAGACGGAGTATATTCATTAGCAGCAGGTTTAAGATTTAGCCCTAGTAATCCATTAATTACCTATGGGTTTTCAGTCAATATTCTTCTCAACAATGTTGAAGTTATAGTGTCAACTAATGAAGGGAATTTTTTTGCTGATGCACTTGCAAATGTTTCTGCTATATTTGGATTAAAAGTAGGAGACAGTGTGCAAGTTATATTTCGCGCTACTACAGATGGATTTATTGTGGGCGATCAATTTAATGCAACATTTTTTACAGCAGCAAGATTTCCTTTTATAAGCCCTATACTTTAGATTTTAATGTCATATTATTACTCTGTATAAAAGGAGAGCCTTGGCCCTCTGCTAATGTCATAATTGTTTCGGAAACGCATTTATTTAATATGATAAGAACTTTTTGGAGGTGAAGTATGTCAGAAGAAAATGAGTTTAACTCACATGAGATTCTAAACGGAGCGGCATTCGATCCGAACTTGATTGGGCCCACATTACCATCTATTCCACCATTTACATTGCCAACAGGAGCAACAGGTCCGACTGGCCCAACGGGAATTGGAAGTACTGGAGCAACAGGACCAACAGGAGTAACTGGAATCACAGGATCAACCGGAATTACCGGTCCAACAGGTCCAACAGGAGTAACAGGCCCGACGGGAGCAACAGGTCCAACAGGAGCTCTTCTATTTTTTACACCACTTGCAAGAATACCAGATCCTATAGATCTTCCACCCAATACAGATAATGTTCAAATTATGGAGGTCTTTGCCAATGTACAAGGAGAAAACGATTTCGTCCATTTAAACGCAACAATAGGTACAGAAATTAATATTGACACAGAAAGTAATGATAGTGCTATTTTCATTGTGGATAAAATAACGTATCAGTTATTCCGTGAGGATGTGTTATTGGCAGAGTCGGTTGTATCTGCAGACTATAAGGTAAATCTAGTAAATCCACTATATACTTTTAACTCTACATTTACATGGGTAGATTTACCAACTGACCCAATATTCCCAACAGATCCAATACGTTATCACATTGTAGCTAATATAGGGAATTTTAATGAGGTAGTAAGTGCTCAAGTTAGAAATCGCGGATTTACTGCTGTGGTACACCCTATCGATCCTGTCTAATGATGTTTTGAAAAGAGTATATTTTTATATTTTCTTCATCATTGTTTTAATCATGTAAAAGAGAGTCGTAAGGCTCTCTCTTAGCTAATTCTTAACTATTAATAGGGGTACCACCACACATCCATCAACTTAAGGATTTAGACTATTTTTGAAGTTAAAAGCACGTTACTATTTTCTTATGTTAATGA
>NZ_JBBBBL010000051.1:0-2049 GCF_037120585.1 Bacillus sp. CCNWLW194
TATAATCTTCTTTGGGTTGCCCTTTCCATCCATCAATTTCGACTTTCACAAATTTGTAATCATACATATTCTTCCACCCCTTTTCCCTAATTGTACCATTTAGAAGAAGCGATGTATTGTACTTTTTTGACTGTATGCTCTATACATATGCAGTTAACATAACGCATCATTATCGGTAGCAATGAAAAGGACTTTAAATTTAATTCGCAGGATTTCTTTCTTTTACAAGATCTTCGATGTTATTTGCTTCTTTGATTTCTTTTGACGATAACCAATTTTCATTTATTGTTCCTGTCTTATTGGTTAAATAGATGTTAAAGTTTTTATTATATAGTTCTTCTTTAAGGATTGTGGTTACTTTGATTAAATCCTCAATTAAAAGGGGATTGTTTTCAAATATATTATTGGTGGTATTAATAACTAAAGTCACTAAATATTTTCGACTATCCTCTTCATCTGAACTTGAATAAGTAATACTTTTAATTGCAAATCGATCGTTTTGCATTTCATGTAATCTTTCTTCTACTTTGGTGTGTGTTCTAATCCAGTTTTCCCAATATTTATTTATGGCATCTTACATCGTAAATTTCATTGTTCGTAACAGTTCTTCTTTTGTTATCCTTTCTTGCACATTTTTAAAAGGTTCACCTAAAGATTGGCCAGTATGATCCTTAATTTCAAGTTCTGTTATCTTTTTATTATTCTTCTGAATGATTTGAAATAGAGCATATAAACGATCTAATTCTACTGAATTCAATTGGCTAAAGTCAATCTCATTACTCATTTGCAAAGTTAATAATAATTCATTAGTTGGTTTTCCTTCATCTGGATCTTTATTATCTAATATATATTGAAGAGGATTTTCCGTTTCAGATTCCACGTAGCCTAATTTTTTTATTTCTTCTAGAGTTGGTTTGAATTTCTTATATTCCTCAAATGTTTTTTTTCCGTATTGGTATTCATCACCTACTGGATTTGAATAGAGGAGACCTTGTACCTTTACTCGGAATTTTAGATATTTGTTATTTTTTTCTTGCACAGTATGGTAGGTATTACCACCATTATTTTCATTTATCGAGCTCCAATCTGTTACAACTACATCAATACCGTGTTTTTCTTTTATATATTCTTGTATCTCAACTCCATTTTCTTGATTACAACCACTTAGACATAAGAAATATAATACTAGCAATATTACATGCTTCAAACTTTTCATATAAGCACTCCCTACGTAAGAATTAATCCTTGAATGTGCAGCACACTACAAAACCTTCTTTTCCTTAGTCGTATACTTTAACTTTTATATAGTTTGAATCTTAAATCATCTAAGTTCCTGAACTTTCCGACTATACTGCTTAAAGTATTACCGTCTTAAAATATATAACTTATTTTTTTTAGGTCTTTCTCAATTCTATAAGCCTATGGTTCATTGGGATCATATCTAAAACGTACATTCATACCATGGTATCTATTTTACTATAAAATCTGGTTCTATTATTAAAATATTCCTTTTTTGTTTTTTCGTTTCCTAGTATAGATGTTCCTTCTGAATCAATGAGGGAGGATCTATGGAAAGATATTATACTATCTCGAGTTATGCACCATATATAAGAAGAAAAAACATAGCTATAAACATAATATTATATTTTTATATATGAACAATTTAATTTAAAATCATTGATGATAATGTTATACTAATATTAACCAAGAAGAATCCAGCAAACTATGATTAATCACTACATTTTCTTTCATAGCATGTCAACGTAAAAAAAGACACTTTCTATTGTGTCTTTTTTTACGCTTTGAGATGAATACATTGACTCAATACTTATATTAGTCTAATTTTGGGTAGCACCACATCGCTATCAACTTAAGAAATTGATTCTTCCCCAAAACGGAAAAAATGAACCGAATTCTCAGAAATAATTGTGAAAAGGTAAAGTTCTCGTTATGGGGGTGTCTTAAAATCTTAGCTTGATGGGCATGTGGCGGTACCCCACATCCATCAACTTAAGGATTTAGACTATTTTTGAAGTTAAAAGCACGTTA
>NZ_JBBBBL010000053.1:0-1286 GCF_037120585.1 Bacillus sp. CCNWLW194
CACATCCATCAACTTAAGGATTTAGACTATTTTTGAAGTTAAAAGCACGTTACTATTTTCTTATGTTAATGAGAAAGGGTGACGTGCTTTTTATGAATATGCATCAAAAACAAGAGTTATCTTTATTTGCCGAAGAGCTATATCGATATATGTCTCCCGCTACACTTAATCAATTAGCTATAGAAGCAGGCGGAATGAAACGAAAACGCAAGTGCCACGGGCATCATTTCTTATCTTTGTGTGTATGGTTAAATCAACAAATCGCTACTACCTCTCTTACTCAACTTTGTAGTCAATTAGAAACTTCAACAGGAATTTTATTAAGTCCGGAGGGACTTAATCGACGATTTAATTCGGATTCTGTAGCCTTCTTTCGCACTGTATTTACTACACTTCTACAAGCTAAAATTGGAGGAGTATCTAAGATTTCTCATTCTCTTTCATCTTATTTTGAGCGGATTCTCGTCCTTGATTCTACAACCTTCCAAGTTCCAGATCGATTCGCAACTACTTATCCTGGTGCCGGAGGGTGTAGTCATACAGCTGGTGTGAAAATCCAACTAGAGTATGACTTGTTGAGTGGAAAATTTTCTGATGTGGAAATTGAACCAGGAAAACGAAGTGATCAGGCATATAGTGCGACTCGAACAGGCATGGCACAAAAGAATGAACTATATATTCGTGACTTAGGATATTTTCGTCTACAAGACTTTAAGTCTATTCAAGATAAGCAAGGATATTATTTATCACGTCTAAAGTTACCAACTAAAATATATAGAAAAGAATTTGAAACAGTGGTATTTAAAACAAAACCCGCTCAATTAAAACCGGTATATATACAAATTCATTTGGAAGACATCATGAAACAATTGCAGCCTGGCCAAGTGTATGAATTACATGATGTATATGTAGGGAGTAAAGACAAACTGCCTACTCGAATTGTAGTTTATAGATGTACCGAGGAGCAAAAACAGAAACGTCTACGTGATCGAGCTATTCGCGAAAAGAAAAAAGGAATTACATATACAGAGCGTACAAAACTTTTACAAGGTATTACGGTATATATGACAAACATTCCTACGGAATGGGTACCAAAAGAGAAAATTTATGATCTATATTCACTGCGTTGGCAAATTGAGCTGTTATTTAAAATATGGAAATCTTGGTTTCAAATTCATCGTTGTAAATCTATTAAACAAGAACGATTAGAATGTCACCTTTATGGGCAACTCATTAGTATTCTATTATGTTCTTCTACTATGTTTAAAATGCGAGAACTCCTGTTA
>NZ_JBBBBL010000054.1:0-1242 GCF_037120585.1 Bacillus sp. CCNWLW194
AGGGGATTTTTCTGTGGGCAAAATTAGGGTCACTTACGATGTGGAATTTAAGAAAAAAGCTGTAGATTTATATTTAAAAGAAGGTATGAGCTATAAAACTATTGCGACAGAATTAGGTATTCATCATTCAGTTGTAAGTCGATGGGTGAAACACTTCGAAGCTGAAGGTATCAAAGGACTAGAAGAAAAACGTGGGAAAGCAAAAGGTCCCGGTTTAGGTAGACCAAGAACGAAACCCGAAAATTCAGAGACTAAGATTAAACGATTAGAAGCGGAGAATGCGATGTTAAAAAAGCTCTTAGGAATGTAAAAGGAGGCATGCCAGCTATATCCAAAATGAGAAAGTTTGAAGTGATATATGAGATATTAGAAACAGGATATACAGTTACTCTATTATGTGCCATTGCTGGTGTAACCCGAAGTGGCTATTACAAATGGATAAAGCGACACGCAGTGCCTTCTAAAAAACAATTAGCGGACACTGAATTCAAGAAAAAAATATTGGAGTGTCATGCAAAACTAAGAGGGATTTATGGATATAGAAGAATACAAGTGTGGCTGAAAGCCACATATAACCTTCATTTGAATCATAAGCGTATCCAAAGATTGATGAATGAATTAGGTATCAAAGCTATAATTAGGAAAAAACGACCTTATTACGGAAAAAAAGAGGCGTATGTGATTTCAGAGAACCATCTAAATAGAGACTTTCAAGCTTCAAGACCAAATGAGAAATGGGTAACTGATATTACCTACTTAATTTTCAATGGACAGCGCTTGTACTTATCCGCCATTAAGGATTTATATAATAATGAGATTGTTGCCTATGAAATCAGTCGTAGAAATGACTTAAAGCTTGTTTTAGATACACTTAAAAAGGCAAAGAAAAAACGAAATGTGAAGGGAATCCTCTTGCATAGTGATCAAGGATCCCAGTACACATCTCGTCAATATAATCAATTACTTAAAAAATATCAGATGAAGGCAAGTATGTCTCGAAGAGGCAACTGTTGGGATAATGCTTGCATGGAAAACTTCTTCAGTCACTTTAAGGCAGAGTGTTTTCATTTAACCTCCTTCCGTAAAGCGAATGAGGTTAAACTTGCCGTACGCAAATATATACATTTTTATAATCATCAAAGATTTCAAAAGAAATTAAATAACCTGAGTCCATATAAATATAGAACTCAGGTTGCTTAGTTGCGCTTTTTAAATACTGTCTACTTGACAGGGGTCACTCCA
>NZ_JBBBBL010000055.1:0-1240 GCF_037120585.1 Bacillus sp. CCNWLW194
AATGGATCTAGAATTAACTCTAAATCTTCTTGTGACAATACACCATTTTTCACACAAAGTTCTCGAACGGATTGCCCTGTCGCGATTGCTTCTTTTGCAACACGAGCTGCTGCTTCATAACCGATATGAGGGTTCACGGCTGTAATAATTCCTACACTCTTCTCAACATACTCTTTTAAGCGATCTTCATTCGCTTCAATTCCTTTTAAGCAATTATCTGTAAAGGCACGGAAACCGTTATTCATAATGCTAATTGATTGTAGTAAGTTGAAAACAAGTACTGGTTCCATAACATTTAATTCTAATTGTCCTGCTTCTGAAGCAAGGCAAATTGTATGGTCATTACCAATTACTTGGAAAGCAATTTGATTAATTACTTCTGGCATAACAGGGTTTACTTTCCCTGGCATAATAGATGAACCTGGTTGACGAGCTGGTAACATAATTTCTGCTAAACCAACACGTGGACCTGATGCCATTAAGCGAAGGTCATTCGCAATTTTAGACATATTCATCATACATACTTTAAGTGCTGCAGATACTTCAGTATAAGCATCCGTATTTTGCGTTGCATCTACTAAGTCTTCTGCACCAACAAGTGGTAGTTCACTAATTGCAGCTAAATGTTTTACAACCGCTTCAATATATTCTGGATCTGCATTTAAGCCTGTACCAACTGCAGTTGCTCCCATATTTACTTCATATAAGTGTTGACGTGATTGTTGAATTCGTTTCATATCACGTTCAAGTACACGAGAGTATGCTTTAAATTCTTGTCCAAGACGAATTGGCACAGCGTCTTGTAAATGTGTACGACCCATTTTAATTACATGATCGAACTGTTCTGCTTTTAATTCAAATACATCGTTCATATAACCCATCGTTTGTAATAAACCTTCTAATGCGTTTAATGTTGCGATATGAATCGCCGTTGGGAATGCATCGTTTGTTGATTGTGCCATGTTTACATGACTATTTGGACTAATATAATGATAGTCTCCCTTTTCCATTCCTAATAATTCAAGTGCACGATTGGCAATGACTTCATTTGCATTCATGTTCATTGAAGTACCTGCTCCGCCTTGGATTGGATCTACGATGAAATGATCATGCCATTTTCCATCAAGAATTTCTTGAGCAGCTTCTGCGATCGCGCCGCCCTTGTTCAATTCTAATCTTCCTACATCTGTATTAGCAAGCGCTGCAGCTTTTTTTACAACTGCGAACGCTCTAATTAAAC
>NZ_JBBBBL010000056.1:0-1221 GCF_037120585.1 Bacillus sp. CCNWLW194
AAACAACCGTGTCATTAATTAACTATCATTTTGTGTTTTGCCCACGATACAGAAGAAAGATTTTTCTTAATACAAAAGTAGAAGAACGTTTCAAAGAGTTGGTTCAAAAAATATGCGGAGAATTGGATGTTTCTATTGTTGCAATGGAATGCGACAAAGACCACGTTCACTTGTTCTTAGATACACCACCAACACTTAGTCCTGCTGATACAATGGCAAAAATTAAAGGAGTGACATCAAAACGTTTGAGAGAAGAGTTTCCTCATCTTCAACACTTGCCGAGCCTATGGACGCGTTCTTATTTTGTTTCTACTGCTGGAAATGTATCAAGTGAGACAATAAAACATTATGTTGAAAATCAAAAAACGAGGGGGTGAAACTTGTGCCACAAACCATCACAGCTAAAGTTAAATTGCTTCCAACAAAACAACAAATCATGCTATTGGAACAAAGTAGCCACGAGTATATAAAAGTCATTAATGCTCTTGTATCTGAAATGGTTGAAGCAAAGAAAAGCACGAAGAAAAGTACAAAGGATATTGAGGCCAATATCCCAAGTGCGGTGAAAAATCAAGCAATTAAAGATGCGAAAAGTGTATTTTCTACAAAGGTGAAAAAGAGTAAATACAAAATCGTTCCGATTCTAAAAAGACCTGTTTGTGTATGGAATAACCAAAATTATTCATTTGACTTTACGCACATTTCAATTCCGTTTATGGTAAACGGAAAGTCAACTCGTTTAAAGGTTCGCGCTTTATTAAACGACAAATATAATCGCAATTTCGAATTGTTGAAGCACAAGTTAGGTACACTTCGTATCACGAAGAAATCTGCTAAATGGATTGCTCAAATATCTGTCACGATTCCTACAAACGAAAAAACGGGAACAAAGATTTTAGGAGTAGACTTAGGTCTGAAAGTTCCTGCGGTAGCCATCACAGATGATGATAAAGTTCGTTTCTTCGGGAACGGTAGGCAAAACAAATTTATGAAACGTAAGTTTCGCAGTGTTCGCAAGAAGTTAGGAGAAGCTAAGAAACTGAATGCCCTTCGTCAACTTGATGATAAAGAACAAAGATGTATGCAAGACCAAGACCACAAAGTAAGTCGTGTAATCGTTGATTTTGCAACGGATAATAATATTTCTGTCATTCGATTAGAGCAACTAACGAACATTAGACAGACGGCACGAACAAGCCGTAAAAACGAAAAAAATCTACA
>NZ_JBBBBL010000057.1:0-1071 GCF_037120585.1 Bacillus sp. CCNWLW194
CCCCTATTGCCCCTGTATTCTTGATTACTGCTGCTTCTTTCTGCTGTCATATAACGATTTCCCTACCATGATGAGAAATATAATAAAAATAGTTATATAAGGATTATCAAAAACTAGGAAATATACGCTAACTGCAAACATAAATGCTAAAATTAAATATCCCAATTCCCCCACCTCTTGACCCAAAAATATATTCATACTTTTAATTCTTATTTAAGCTTTTAAAGCCTGTTTTCCTACTTTAAACAGGCTCTTTTATTTTCATAAACCTCCAAATTAAACAGTAAGACTCCCACCCAAAAATAGGCAGTTGCAAGGAAATTAGATAGGAAAATACCTAATTTTAAAAGTCTGTTGCTTCAACTATTAACCATTGAGCGATTGGCTCTCTCCACTGACAGAGCCAATCGCACGTGCTAATGTATCTATTCCAAGTGTAACTCCTAATTTACAAGCTGTCACTAAACTTAACTACAAAAGCACTTTTGATAGAATGTATTTTTTTATCAATAGAGAAAATACTTTCTTATTGTTTTTTCATACGAATAAAACCCTTATTAATCATATAAAAAACACATAATAAAATTAGATTTTTATATTAAAATCTTACATCAACATATCCGCAAATGAAGTCCCCACATTATTCTTTCTTTTCATATGCTTCTCTAAATAGATTTTTGTTGTTTGGATATTTTCGTGACCCAGTGTTTGCATTAAATGATATAGATCCGCATTTCCTTGTTCAACTGCCATAATTGCAAATGCATGACGGAATGTATGTGCCGTTACAGGATTTTCACGATACTTTAGAAAATCTAAATTTGTCTTTTTTATCATGTCTGTTACCTGATTTGATAACGTTTTCGGATTATAAAAATTCCCTCTTTGATTTACGAATAAAGGACATTCATCTCCCCTATCCAATATAGTTTGGAATCCTCTTCTCCGTCTCATTTCGTTAATACATTGGAATAAATGCTCAGGAATGAAAAGTTCACGTGCTTTATCTCCTTTTCCTGTGACTTTTAACCAATACTTTCCGTCATAATGTAAGTCTTTTACTCTCGCGGT
>NZ_JBBBBL010000058.1:0-907 GCF_037120585.1 Bacillus sp. CCNWLW194
TTCTCATCATGGTAGGGAAATCGTTATATGACAGCAGAAAGAAGCAGCAGTAATCAAGAATACAGGGGCAATAGGGGAGTAAGGTAGCGAATTATTGATATAATATAAATTATAAAGTAGGTGGTTTTTGAAAATGATTTTTGAAAATGTTAGTACGATAGGGGCACTCGCTTTTCTATTTTTAATAATTTATCTTGCGACAAATCCTAAAGATGTAAGCTTGCTAACAATCCCAGCTTACTTTGGTGGAATGCGGGTGACTCATCGCCTTACCGAAAATGGATTTCAAGGTACATTTATTTATACGAGTTGATTAGTAATCTACGTCGTTATAATGATTTGCCTTTTCTTCGCTTCAATCCGTTTAGGCATACGTAACATAAGATATATTAAAGAGAAAATAAGAAAACGTGGAGCTATAAAAAAATAACGCAAAGAGAAACCGTCCTTACAGGCGGTTTTATTGTTATACTGAAGTGCAATTTAGATTATTGTACATGTGAGGAGGGTTAATTATAGAGTACTCAAGAATCTACACATTACGAAATGGCCAAGAAAAATCAATAAAGGTAGAGCCCTGGCGTTCATTTAGAGAAGAAATGAATGTGTTAGGAATTCAGGATCCAGATGTGTTTCAAATTTAGTTAGTGGAATATAGTAAAGAGAGAATGAAAAAGAGTTCTCCTAAAAACAATAGAAGAAAATAGTTTACGTATAAATATTATAATTAAGCACATGTTATATACAAATATAGTGGAGGTGCAACTATGAATATTCAAAGACACGAAAGTAATACAAATGAAATTCTTATTTCTGCTGCTGCAAGTGCCATTGAACAAATGAAGTATGAAATTGCCCGTGAATTAGGAGTCACACTTGGACCTGATACATCATCACGTGCAAATGG
>NZ_JBBBBL010000059.1:0-856 GCF_037120585.1 Bacillus sp. CCNWLW194
CTGGGTATCCTTATTGAAAAAGTAACTGGAAATAGCTATGCAGAAGAGGTTGAAAATCGGATTGTTGAACCGCTCGAATTGTCGAATACATTCCTACCTGGTAATTCAACTGTTATCCCAGGTACCAATCATGCCCGTGGATATTTCCAACTAGACGAAGCAAGTGAGCCAAAAGACGTTACGTATTCTTACCCAGGTAACTCGGATGGAGATATGATTTCTACTGCTGACGACTTGAACAAATTTTTCTCTTATTTACTTAGTGGCAAATTACTGAAGGAACAGCAACTAAAACAAATGCTTACTACAGTTCCTACAGGAACAGAAGTAATCGATGGATATGGTCTTGGAATCTATGAAAATAAACTTTCAAACGGTGTCTCGATTTGGGGACACACAGGTGGCTCTCCAGGTTTTTCTACTTTTGCTGGAGGCACAATTGGGGGCAAGCATACATTAGCCGTCAATTTGAACAGTAACAAAGCTAATAGTCCTAATCCTTTTAAAAATATTTTACTTGCTGAATTTAGCAAGTAGGCAAAAAGGAAAAATAGATAAATTTTGTCATAGTTTTTATAGTTGAAAATATCCTTTTCTGGTTCAAAAAACACCTTAATTTTAAAGTTTTTTTAAAATTAAGGTAGTAAATGCTGTTAAGCTAATAAAACAAAATCCTCCGTAACATGAAAAACGTTATTCTTTCTCTAGAATCATAGGAAAGGATAACGTTTTTTTACATTTGGGGTAAAGCAGGTTCCTAATTTGATGGACATGTGGTAGTACCCCACATCCATCAACTTAAGGATTTAGACTATTTTTGAAGTTAAAAGCACGTTACTATTTTCTTATGTTAATG
>NZ_JBBBBL010000060.1:0-855 GCF_037120585.1 Bacillus sp. CCNWLW194
AGCTTGCATATTTTGAGCTGTTTCGGCTGAACTTACAATTGGTTGAATGCTCAAGCCAAGAGTTGTCGCTAATGTAAATGCTGCAATCTGTTTTTTCATATTTCCCTCTCCATTCTTACTACTACATTTTAATATATTACTCTTTTAAATATTGAATCTTAACTTCTATTTAAATGGTAAATATGGTGTTGGATTAATCTGACCAAATTTATATTCCGTTTTCAATTCAAAGTGTAGATGGGGACCAGTAACTCTCCCTGTCGCTCCTACCTTACCTATTACTTGATCTTGTTGAACATAATCCCCTTTACGAGCTATTCTTTCACTCATGTGGGCATATAACGTGTAATATCCATCTTCATGTTTGATAACTACAACATTTCCATAATCATTAAATGAACCAGGCGAACCAAAACCAGAGAATTCTACAGTTCCAGATTTAGCAGCCATAATAGGTGTACCTGTTGTTGCTGCAAAGTCAATCCCCTTATGAGATTCATTCCAACGAGGTCCGTACCCTGAACTCACATTTGGATTTTTTATAGGCATCTGGTAACCATATGCACTAATATCCCCAGCATTTTCAATCCACTGACCATTATCAGCAAATACATAAGTCTTGCCGTCTATAGTAGCTTGTCCAGTTACCATAGATCCGCCGTTATTGGCATCTAGATAGTACCATTTTCCTTCTACTTGTACCCAGCCTGTTTTCATTGAACCATCTGTACTTCCATCCAGATAATACCATTTACCATTATCCTTTACCCAACCCGTTTTCATCACACCAATTTTATTTGGGTCTGAATCTGTATCTAAATAATAGTATTTTCCTTCTACGTTTACCCAGCCTGT
>NZ_JBBBBL010000061.1:0-824 GCF_037120585.1 Bacillus sp. CCNWLW194
TTCTCATCATGGTAGGGAAATCGTTATATGACAGCAGAAAGAAGCAGCAGTAATCAAGAATACAGGGGCAATAGGGGCACTCGCTTTTCTATTTTTAATGATTTATCTTGCGACAGATCCTAAAGATATAAGCTTGCTAACAATCCCAGCTTACTTTGGTGGAATGTAGGTAACTCACTGGCTTACCGAAAATGGATTTCAAGGTACATTTATTTATACGAGTTGGTTAGTAATCTACATCGTTATAATGATTCACCTTTTCTTCGCTTCAATCCGACTAGGCATGCGTAACATAAAATATATTAAAGAGAAAATAAGAGAACGTAGAGCCATAAAAAAATAACACAAAGAGAAACCGTCTTTACAGGCGGTTTTATTGTTATACTGAAGTGCAATGTAGATTATTTAACATTTGAGCAGGGTTAATTATAGAATACTCAAGAATCTACACATTAAGAAATGGCCAAGAAAAATCAATAAAGGTAGAGTCCTGGCGTTCATTTAGAGAAGAAATGAATGTGTTAGGAATTCAAGATTCAGATGTGTTTCAAATTCAGTTAGTTGAATTCGGAACAGAGAGAACGAAAAAGAATTCTCCTAAAAATACTAGAAGAAAATAGTCTACTTACGTATAAATATCGTAATTAAGCACATGTTATATACAAATATAGTGGAGGTGCAATTATGAATATTCAAAGACGCGAAGGTAATACAAATGAAATTCTTATTTCTGTTGCAGCAAGTGCTATTGAACAAATGAAGTATGAAATTGCCCGTGAATTAGGAGTCACACTTGGACCTGATACATCATCACGTGCAAATGG
>NZ_JBBBBL010000062.1:0-756 GCF_037120585.1 Bacillus sp. CCNWLW194
AGTTTACACTCTAGAAAAAAGGTACGAGGAGAATCACAAATGCGATATTTTAAAGGGAAACAGTTCAAGAAGGATATTATTTTAGTAGCCGTCGGCTATTATTGTCGTTTTTCTTTAAGCTATCGTGATGTCTCTGAAATTTTGAAAGAACGTGGTGTTTCTGTGCATCCTACAACCATTATGCGCTGGCTTCATGAATATGGGAATTTGATCTATCAAATCTGGAAGAGGAAAAACAAAAAGGTACAATCGTCGTGGAAGTTAGATGAGACTTATATAAAAGTGAAAGGAAAATGGTGTTACCTATGCCGTGCGATTGATAAAGAAGGGGACACATTGGATATTCAACTTCGGAAAAAGCGAGATCATCAGGCTGCCTATGCCTTTATGAAAAGATTGGTGAAAACGTTTGGAGAACCAGCGGTTCTCACGACAGACAAAGCCCCAGCATTACTTTGTGCATTTAAGAAGTTAAAAGAAGAAGGTCTTTATAAACACACAAATCATTGTACAATCAAATATTTGAACAATCTTATAGAACAAGACCATAGACATGTAAAACGACGTTTTGCTAAATCAGCCGGCTTTCAAAGTCTTCGCCATGCTTCGCGCACCTTGAAAGGAATCGAAACGATTCATGCTTTATATAAGAAAAACAGGAGTTTTAAACCAGACTCCTGTTTTTCGACGTACAGTGAATTACAAAAATTATTTATAGTTGCATAATAGTTAGTGAGAAATTTCTCATCTCATTTG
>NZ_JBBBBL010000063.1:0-508 GCF_037120585.1 Bacillus sp. CCNWLW194
AATGCGACAAGCCGTCCAACAACGATCAAAGTAGACTTACTACAAAATGGTAAAGTAATTGATACAAAAGAAGTGAGCGCAGCGGGCGAATGGAAATATGCGTTTACAGACCTAGCGGCATATGATGCCGAAGGAAATGCATACAAGTATGAAGTAAAAGAACAACCAGTAGATGGATATAAATCAGAGGTTCATGGTTATGACATTACGAATACAAAAGTAGCGCAAACAAAAGTAGAAGGAACGAAGACGTGGAAAGATGGAAATGCGACAAGCCGTCCAACAACGATCAAAGTAGACTTACTACAAAATGGTAAAGTAATTGATACAAAAGAAGTGAGCGCAGCGGGCGAATGGAAATATGCGTTTACAGACCTAGCGGCATATGATGCCGAAGGAAATGCATACAAGTATGAAGTAAAAGAACAACCAGTAGATGGATATAAATCAGAGGTTCATGGTTATGACATTACGAATACAAAAGTAGCGCAAACAAAAGTAGAAGGAA